>JBGMRO010000001.1:0-22803 GCA_048061555.1 Thiohalomonadales bacterium
GGTGCGCTGGAACAGTTAGCAAAAAGTCAAAAAGGTTGGAGATTCTCAAAGGATAAAGATACTTGTGCGAGAATAATTTTGCCTAACCAGGCCCACATCGATGTTCCACTGTATGCTATTCCAGATGAACGCCATGAGCACATGACCGCAGCATTAAAAGCCGAAAAGCGCCAATTAAGCGATTTAATCTACGGTGTAGATGTAATCGTGACAAAGAAATATTTACTTGAAACAGATGAGGTTTTTCTTGCAACACGTAAAAATGGATGGAAAAAATCCGATCCATTGCTAATATCCAACTGGTTTAAACAAGAGCTGGCTATAAAAGGTGAGCGTCTACGAAGAGTATGCAGATTCTTAAAGGCGTGGAGGGACTACATCTGGGAGGATGGCGGTCCATCATCTTTGGCATTGATGGTGTGTGCGTCGGAAGCTTATCCTTCTGATGATCACGGGCTAGATGGTTATGCGCTTCTAACGGTAGCCAAGGAACTTCCGCGCCTGCTTGGTGGTGAGGTATGTAATCCGGCAGCAAGAGAAAAGGAAGTAATTTATCCTCGTGGCGATATTAATTGTGATCAGGTAGCTGATTTTGCACGGGCATTGGTTGATTACCTTGAATCTGCGATGAGAGGTGCGTCTGATAAGAGCCAAGCAAATCAAAAACTGATAGATCAGTTTGGTATTCGTATGCCACGCAACGAAGACTGGATTGAGATAAAGAACAGCGCGGCTCTATTACGAGCGACACCAGCGATAGTCGTAAAACCGGAATATATCCCAAACTCTAAATCTGGTTAGTTTCAGAAGATGTTCGGAACAACCTTACGTGAGATAAATCAATGGCTAATTGAGAACGGGTATGTTCGTGATGAGACGGAGACACGTTGTTATACCTATAATGGTTGTATTAAATGCAATCAAATTGATGTGCCAGTTCGGTTTTCGTTTTACGATCTAAGTTTTTTGGAGCTACCAGATATTTATTTACGTGAACCTAGGCCGGAAGCATTGTGTCGACCCTTGCCACATGTGGATCACCAAAATAAGCTTTGCTATCTTGAGGACGATAATCTTCGTCTTGATCCATATCAGCCATTGCAAACCATAGTGACATTGCTAGGCCAAGCGCAACGAGTACTTAAAGATAGCGTTTCTGGGGCTAATAGCGATGATGTCGGATATGAATTTCTTTCCTACTGGGAATACACCGGAATAGGGGTTATTCTGTCAAATCATTTTTCTGGAAATTATATGAGATTCAACGTCCTTGAGTACATTAGCCCGATTGGTACAAAACATACTCAAATGGTGGTTGGCAGTAGTGATGAAATTGATGCGCACAGTAAGTGGAGACAGGGAAAATTAATCCATATAAAGCATCAAAATGCTATATGGGTTAATGTGACAGTAACAGAGCTTCTACCAGAGAGTGGTATTTGGCCGCCTAAAAATTTTAAAGCTTTCTATGAATGGTTAAAAGATACTGACTCTATAGCTGCTAGTAAGATGTATAATATGTTGGGTACAAAAAGTGGTGCCCATTCACCATTATTGATTGTGTTCAGTACTCCCGGTGGATATATTGGTATAGAGATAGCTTTACCTAAAAACCTGTTGTCAGCAATTAGTAGCCCTGGTCGGTTTCGTAAGCAGTTGTTGATTGACAACGGGAAATTAGGCGTAAAACTAAGTCGTATCATGTTCGAAGATTACAGTCCAAAATTTCAAACTTCTCGAAACCTTCCTTATAAAGGATTATCTGGAAGGCACATAGTATTGATTGGTTGTGGTAATATTGGCGGATATTTGGCAAGATTGTTAGTCCAGTCTGGAGCGGGCTTAGGCCAGGGTAAGCTTGAATTATACGATGGGCAAATATTTACTGTAGGCAATATTGGGCGCCATTATCTTGATGGTGCCTATCTTAATGAAAATAAAGCAATCGCCTGCAGACACAAATTAACAACTGAATTTCCAACGGTAAACATACTTGCAAAATCAACTAACCTATTTGATGTGCGGGATATCGCTAGCACGGATATTATAGTTGACGCAACCGGCCGCGAAATATTTTCGTTGTCTCTAAATAAACAAATTGTAAGGTTGCGAAAAGAGAATCATTCAAGCCCAGTTATTTTATACAATTGGATAGATGGAAATGGTTGTTGCGGAAGAACATTGTTTTATGATGGTACAGGTGGGTGTTACAGATGCTTACAGGACGCTTCTGGAAATGAGCGATTTGAGCCGTTAAGCTCTAAGGAAGATTTAATTCCGATGAGCTATAAATGTGGAGAGTCTTTTGTTCCTTATCCTCCTAGCGCTTCGGTTCAGGCCGCAGGAATGGGTTTGGAGGCAGTCTTAGATTGGGCGAATGGAAAGCCAGGGCATCATTTCAGGAATCGTCGATTTCACGAAAAAGCACGCCAACACAAGAACAAGAAGCTGACACGCATCAAAGAATGTCCTGCATGTCAGAAGTAATTTATTCTGATCGAAAAGGGCTTGTGTTATTTGAAGAGAAGGTGGTAGATAATTTAAATCGATGGCGTCAATTTGGAAATCAGACAGAGGCAGGAGGAATACTGATTGGTTATAGGCGACCACCTCACATTCATGTGGTATGTTGTACAACGCCTTTCGCAAAAGATAGAAGATCACAGTTTTCTTTTTTACGATGTGATCCGAAACATGGATTAATTGCACGTCACAATTGGGAAAAAACTAATGGTCAAGCTTACTATTTAGGTGAATGGCACACTCACCCGGTAGGCAATCCCTCAGCATCTAGTGTTGATCTTGGTGAATGGAAAAAATTGATTAATAGTCGCTTAGGGCCTCGGTTGTTATTTGTGATTGTTGGTAGGTCACAATGGTATGTTCAATTGGAAAATATTAGTTTGACGACTCATTCGTGTGAACCCAATTCAGCTGGCTGAAAAGTCGAAAACCAAGTTCCGCATCGGCAAATTGTCAAAATTGCAGAGACGACAATATCTGATGGTAACGTGATTCTTGACACTGTATACCTTGAGTCTCAGAGTGATGATACTGCAGTACAGTTGATATATTGTCTCCGATCGACGCCACGAACAATGCTGCATTCGATACTATCGAGTCAGAAATATTTATGTAGGAAGTGGTGTTTTCGATCAATCAATTCTTCGAGCAAGTTGCGCAGAATTCTGAATTTAAAAATCTGGGCACACATAAGTGCCCAGACAATAGTATCACAACTTAAAACGTAAAGGATTACCCTCCATGTTTTACGTCGTGTTTGATCTTGAAATCGACGTCGCTAAACGTGACGTGATAGAAAAACGATAACGGCGGAGGTATATTATCGGTCATTTCAGGTCCGGGTGCATCGTGAAATACCAGATGAAATACTAGTTTATTGGGATAAACCAGCCCTTCAGATTTCTTCATCATGGAAAATATCTCGCCAGACTCCGTGCGTACTGCACCGCCATCATCTCTGACACCTTCTGATAACATGGTATGTCCAGCCCACATAGGTGCAGGTCCATCATAAGGATTATCAAATGCCATACCGTTTAGGGTAACTTTACTGGGGCCCCAAGTGGTGATCAAATTACTTAACGTGGGAATGACCGGGCCACCGGCACCAGTATCGCCATGTAGGGAGACATTGGTTGTTATCGGATCGCCTGTTATCACTGTGGTCGTCGATTTCGAAGCGCCAATACGTAACCCAGTGGGGTGGGGTGGTGATGCGAACATCGTTTGTGTGTATGTCCATTCACCGTTACGGTCGGTCCATTCGGCCGTAATTCGACCTGTATTAGCAATAGGGTCTAGTTCAAAATGTGCCGTGCCCTTCACTGACGTAATCTCACTACCTGCCCAGTCAAAAGAATCGACAGGCGCTGCGGGTACACCATTGACGCTATCTGATAAAGGTCCCAGTACACGCCGTATAACCTTCGCGTTTTTTGCTTCCATAACGTATTTACTCGAGTGCATTGCTGGATCTGCTTGCACTGCTGTACTTACAAATGAAGTCGTCGTAAAAGTAGCACCCGACGCCAGTACAACGGCAGTGAGTGGTGTATATAAGTGTTTTTTCAATATCATAGATAAAACCTCCTGTTTCATTGTTATGAAAAAATATCTTGAAAAAATTGCCATGAATAAATTAAGGATATGAATTAAAAATCTTTAGGTCGACAATGTGCAGTAAGTGACTTCACATCGTGATGTATCAATATCATTCAACCTTCTGCGTTGCAACTTATTCGAGATTATTGTGACGTAGAGTATGTATTTGAGCGCCAGAACTTAGGCCCCTAAACAAGCGCGATTTGATTTTTCCCTCCCTGTTGTATTTTGATTATTTTTTAATCATTATTGGACAATTCAGAGGTGCAAATGTTACATTTTTATTTTCAAATAATTTTTTTGATTATGGCGGTGTCGATTACGCATGACAAGCTTGTGCAAAGATTGCTCTTATAGAAAACTATTATGAATTGTTTCTTCTTAGTCTATATCTGTTAATATGCCAATGGTGATAACATCTCGAAATATTTCGAATAAGGCTCGCTTGCTGCTAGTGTCTGCCGTTGTGCTAGTGCTCGCTGCGGTCATTTATACACTATTCAATCAGAATGATCCGACACTTGCTAGCGCGCACAAAAACACCGAAAAAAGCAATAATTTTGTTGTGGAACTCTCATCTGTCCTTCTCGATAGTCCCGTAGACTATGCGGATCTAGTCAAACCTGTTTTGGAACGGCGTTGTGTGGTTTGTCATGGTTGCTACGATGCACCCTGCCAGTTAAAACTTTCTTCTGTAGAAGGATTGCAACGGGGTGCCAACAAAGAACGTGTCTACGAGGCTCGGCGTATTGAAAGCACACCTGCCACACGTCTTTTTATAGATGCAAAAAGCACGGCACAGTGGCGTACAAGGGGATTTTCTCCCGTACTCAATGAAGGCAGGCAAAGCACCGAAGCCAATCTTAACAACTCGGTAATAATTCGTCTATTACGTCTGAAACAACAACACCCACAACCCCGTAGTGGAAAATTATCGGACAGCTTCAGCCTAGAACTCGATCGCGAGCAAACATGTCCTACGTTAGATTCGGTCGATGCCTATACCGAGCAACATCCACTCTGGGGTATGCCCTATGCCATGCCAAATTTATCGGCATCGGGGTACCAAGTGCTGGTTTCCTGGATAGCGCAAGGTGCACAGGCACCGCCACCCATAGAACCCTCAGCGACGGTGAAACCACAAATAAAACAATGGGAAACCTTTTTTAATAAAAGCTCCGCCAAACAACAATTAGTCAGCCGTTATCTCTATGAACACCTGTTTCATGCGCATATACATTTTAGCGGTTCACCACCGCGAGAGTTTTACCGTCTGGTACGTTCTACGACGCCTACGGGCGAGCTAATCGATGAGATCGCCACACGGCGACCGAATGACGACCCCGGTGCGAGTCCCTTCTATTACCGATTGTTGCTGTATCACCCGAGCATTGTGGCCAAGAATCATATCGTCTATGAGTTTTCGGAAAAACGCATGCAGCGCTTTCGTGAACTTTTTCTTCAGCCTGACTACCCTGTAACTCAACTACCGTCCTACGCCCCGGATATTGCCTACAATCCTTTTAAGGTTTATGCCGTCATACCTGCAGTATCACGTTATCGTTTTATGCTGGATGATGCACATTTTTTTATAGAAGGTTTTATTAAAGGGCCGGTTTGTCGTGGGCAGCTTGCATTAAATGTCATCGAAGACAACTTTTGGGTGGTATTTACTAGTCCCGATAAAGCGTTGATTACGAACAATAGCCGCTTCACAGAAAAAATGGCGGCATCACTGCGATTACCTACAGATTTTAATAATAATCTGGATCTTTTAAATATTTGGACAGAATACTGGAAGGGGCAAAGACGACACTTACAGAGTAAGCAGGCCTGGTTCAAGAGCATTGGCAACCTAGCGTTAGAAGATGCCATGGATTATCTCTGGGATGGCGACGGTAAAAACCCGAATGCCGCATTGACCGTTTTTAGGCATTTTGATAGTGGGTCGGTCGCATACGGACTAGTCGGTAATGATCCTGAGACAACGTGGGTCATAGATTTTCCGTTGCTTGAACGTATCCACTATTTACTGGTGGCCAATTTTGATGTCTATGGAAATATAAGTCATAGATTAAGTACTAGAGTTTATATGGATTTCCTGCGTATGGAAGGTGAAGACGCCTTTTTAGCTTTTTTGCCGGTCAGCCGACGCAAGAAAATTCGCGATAAATGGTATATTGGTCAACGTAGCAATATAGAAAAATTATTTTCTGAACCACAAGAGTGGTTACGCACTGAAACTGTCAAAGGCTACCAAACCTTAGATCCACAGAAAGAACTTTATCAACATATCAAAGACCGACTTAGCGGTTTAGCGGAACAGGCTAAGGCTATGAATCATTGCGGCCGTATTGGCTGTAAAAAGGTGTCAATGGAAGATAGCGCAGAATCCGTAGACCATGCCATGGACAAAATTGCACGACTGCAAGGTCAACAACTGCACGCCTTTCCCGACGTGGCCTTTGTACGGGTCAAAGCTCATAAAGCGGAAAACGATTTGAGCTACAGCCTGATACGAAATAAGGCGTATAAAAACGTAACCTCGTTTCTCGCCGATGAATTAGAGCGAGACCGTGCAGATATTGAGCGTGATACCATGACCGTGGTAAAGTGGTTAGAAGGTTCCTATCCCAATTTCTTTTTCTCTGTAGCCATGTCAGATATTGAGGAGTTCTCCGCACGCTGTGCTGCCATACGCAATAGAGATGACTATGAAAAGTTGGTCGATCAGTACGGCGTCAGACGGAGCAATCCCTTATTCTGGGAACTGGCCGACTGGTTTCAGGACTATTACAAGTCAAACCAACCCATAGTATCGGGGTTGTTTGATTTGAACCGTTACCATAATAGATAGTCATAATAAATAGTCATAACCGTTAGTGACTTGCGAGCCTCATTTGATTCACTTAATTATCCGTCAATTGATATTTGAACCCTATCGCACGGTATTGACCAGCATTGCGATTGCGAGTGCATTGGCGGTGATCCTATTATTGGAGGGTTTTCAAACGGGCCTATTGGTTCAACTCAAGAATGTGTCACTGAATCGCGCTGCCGATTTGATAGTAACGCAAAAAGGGGTTAGCAATTTTGTCGCCAGTCGCTCCCTGCTACCGCAAATAAGTCGCGAGAATATCGAATCTATCGAAGGTGTTGTTGTCGCCCATCCCTTTACCATGGTACCGATTATCTATGAAAAATCAGGTTATCGCAAAACCCCGGTCTTTTTTATGGTCTATGATACCGGGGGTGGACCTACGGAAATAAAACAGGGTAATACAGTAAAAAATCCACGTGATATTGTTATCGATGAATCATTGGCGGTACTTTATGACTTAAACGTGGGTGACGCCTTTATCGTAGCCAATTTTGCTTTCCGTATCTCCGGTATCGCCGCACAGGCATCGGCACTATTTACTGCCTTTGCCTTTATCAACTACGATGACATGATCGACTTCTTTTTTGATTCGGATCTGGTGGGTGATATCAGTAACTTCCCTTTATTGAGTTATTTATTAGTTGAACTGCAACCCGGTGTCGATAAAAATGAGGTTGCCAAGGCTATACGTAAAGCCGAAAACGATGCGGATGTCTTTACACCCGAGCAAATTTCAAGAAACGATGTTACATTGGGAGAAACCTTGTTTGGTCCTGTCATGGGGGTTTTGATCGGCGCCGGTTACATTATTGCGCTATTGGTCGTGGGCATGATCATGTTTGCGGCGGTACATGGTCGATTGCGCAATTATGGTGTCTTAAAGGCCCTGGGATTTTCAAATCGATTTTTAATTCGCGAAATGGTGCTTGAGTCGTCGTTAATGGTTTTGCTGGCGTTTCCCATGGCCTTACTCATTGCGCTGTTTGGTGCCTGGTTTGTCGAAACACGCGCTCCACTTTATTTGGTCCCGGTGATGGAAACGGTGCCACTCTTGCGTACCTTCATTGTAGCGCTGCTAATCGCGGTACTAGCGGCCTATCTACCTTATCGATTTGTTGCCAAGCTTGATCCGGCAATCGTATTTAGGGCATAAAATGCTGTATTGGAGCCTTAAAACCCTATTCTCTGAACCCTTGCGATTAACGATAAGTGCCTTGTCGGTGGCATTTTCGTTTATTTTGGTCATTTTTTTTAGTGCGGTGTTTGCCGGGGAGTCGAATCAAATGATCGCCTACCTAAAAAAAATGGATGCCGATGTTTGGGTGATGCAAAAGGGTGTCTCCAATATGCATATGGCAAGTTCTATGTTATGGGATTGGAAGGCAGATAAAATAGCCAAACTTCCCGAGGTAAAAGAAATTTCGGCGATACTGTATCAAATGGGCCCGGTTAAAATTGGCGGCAATGCGTGGTTTTCTTATATTATCGGAATTTCACCCGAATATGAACGAGCAGGGCCTTGGAATATGGCACAAGGTAAAGCCCTACCGGGGCCGGGTGAAGCGGTAATCAGTGAAGTGATTAGCGAGCTCACGGGTATTAAGATTGGCGACAACATCACCTTAGTTGATCGTTCGTTGCGCGTAGTGGGTCTTTCGCGGCATACTTTTTCTATGGCCAGCGCAATCGTTTTTGTCTCAAAAGAAGATCTTGCTGATCTAATCTCGGGACGTGATCAGGTAAGTTACGTCATGGTTTATGCACAACCCGGTATATCAATACAAACGCTGATAAAACGCATTAAGGACGAAGTCGAAAAAGTGAATGTAATCAGTGCTAAAGAATTTATAGAAAGCGATTGGCAACTCGGCATACAAATGGGTGCTGAACTCATTCGTATGATGACAATTATTGGTACATTATTAGCGGTCTTGATTGTTGCCTTTACCGCATATTCACTCATCGCACGTAAAAAACAAGAATTGGCCATAGCTAAAGCCTTGGGGTTTTCTAATACTCAAATCTATCTGGCCGCATTGTGCCAGAGCGTTATTGTTACCGGTGTCGGATTTTTATTTACAGTATTTATTTCTTACACATTATTACCCTGGCTGCCAAGCGTAGTACCACAAATTAATCTGGATGTCAGCCTGCAACAATTTTTTCCACTGGCGGTATTAATTATCCCCATTGCAGTGTTTGCATCGTTCGTTGCTGTTCGAACGGTGATTAAGGTTGACCCCATGATTGTTTTTAACCGTTGAGCAGTGGCAGGTGCGATTCGCTTCCTTCCTCAAGAGACTTAGTGCAAGTTAGTAGAGCGAATAAGCCCAGTGCGTTCACCGTGATATAACGTAATAACTAACCGTAAATAAAATGTCAAAAAAAATAGTGATTTCTGCAAGCAATCTGAGCAAACGCTTTGGGCGAGGCATGTCTGAAGTACTAGCCGTCGATAAGGTCAATATTGAAATTAAACAGGGTGAATTGGCCCTTATCATGGGGCCATCCGGGTCGGGCAAAACGACGTTGTTATCTATGCTGGGGGCACTATTAGGACCCACGTCCGGTGAAATTATTATTGATGGACTTACGATTAGTAGCATGAATAATTCACAGCTCGCGGCCCTTCGAGCGAAAAAAATCGGTTTTGTGTTTCAGGCGTTTAATATTTTGGAGGCACTCAGCGTCGAAGACAACATACTCTTTCCAGCACGCTTAAACACCGGGGGAATACACGCCGCTAAAGCCCGCTTGAATACCTTATTAGACAAGCTGGATTTAGTCGCGCGTAGAAAGGCATTACCCAGTACCTTGTCGGGTGGTGAAAAACAGCGTGTCGCAATCGCCCGTGCCTTAATCAATCAACCACCCATTATTCTAGCGGACGAACCCACCGGTAATCTCGACTCACACAAGGGGCAAGAGGTCATGATGATCCTGCACGATATAGCGCGTGATGATGATTGTGCGGTACTGATGGTGACGCATGACCCGAGAGTGGAAGAAATAGCCGACCGGATCTTATGGCTGGAGGACGGGGCCATATCCGACCGTAAATCAGAACGGCACTCATGGGTGATCGACCCTGTTTGTGGCATGCGTGTGGATGAATGGACGGCTACCATCAGCACAAAGTATTTGAGTCATCGCTATGCCTTTTGTTCACAACGTTGTCTAGAACGATTTGACAAAGAGCCACAAAATTATGTAAAGAGTACGCAGTAACAAAGATTTGCAGTTTAGTACCCCGTGCTAACAAGTAGCGAAATTTAGGAAAAACCCCATGGCACAGTCAGATTATAAAACCATATCGGTCAACATAGAAGGCAAGGCGCTGGACTTTGCACTGGCCAAACGTATTAGCGAAGAACTTGCCTCCAGCGTTGTTACAGGACCCATGCTGGTCGCTTGGTTTGATGGTAAAAAGAATGAAGAGCACCCGAATGTACCTGAGTGTCAGCACAAACCCGGCTGGCTAGCCTATGCAGATGGGCATGGCGGTTGTGTGCGAATCAATGTCAATGGAGATGAATATAATTTTGTGTTTGCAGAGTCAGGCATCGCTGAGGAATAAAAATACATATAGTTTGTATTTTTACCGATAGCTCAATAATATTTCTCAATAGCAATTTGGCCAGGTTCGCGACGCGAATGGCGAACCATACCACGTGCCTCCAACAGTGTCGTTACCTCGCTAATCATTTTTGAATTACCACATAACATCATATGATTTTTACCGGGGGATAACGGTAAACCGACCTGTTTCTCGAGTTTACCGTTTTCTATACTGGTGGTAATGCGTGAGTTAATGACATCGCTAATTTCTTCATGGGAAATATCCTCACGCGTAAGGAAGGGGACAAAATGAAATTGACCCGGGTATTGCGATTGTAGGTCGGTAAAGTCGGCGTGATAGGCCAATTTTTCAAGTGTTTTGACAGAATAACACATGATTATTTTATCAAAACGCTGCCACGGGTCGGGCGTTTTTAGCATAGATAAAAAGGGCCCAACGCCGGTACCGGTGGCAAGCAACCATAAATGGGGCACGTCAGGCACTTCATCTAACGTCAGCAAACCACCAACACGATCGGATATCTGTAGGCGATCACCTGATTTCAAGGCGGCTAGTCGCGGGCTCAATAGACCCTCTTTGACGGTATTAAAATGTACTTCGAGAAATGCATCTTTTGGAGTGTTGATGAGTGAGTATGGACGTGCGACCAGTTTATCCTCAATATCCAAACCTATGCGTACAAATTGTCCTGCCGTAAATTTAAATGAACCCGGATTTAGGGCGAATTTAAGAGAGTACAGGTCGGTGCACCATTGCCTATTTTCTATAATTTTTGCTTGCAACCATGTCGCCATTTTTTTACTCAGGGTCTATTGTAGAGATTATTGGTATATCCAAGTACCGAAAGCGGGTCGATTCCAAACACAGAATAGCATAGTTTTACGCCGTCCCGACAATGAGTAATCCGTAGCAGGCAATATTTTGTCAACTACGCTTTTCAACGTGTGGAATTTGTGCTCCGTTGGTGTCTGCGCAGCAGATAGAGACATACTAAAAGGAGAGTGAGTCCCACAATAATCCAAATATTTGGCGCAATAGACTCGAACACTTGTGCAACAACTTTAACGTGCTGGGCGAGGTAATAACTACCCATCCCCCAAAAACCAACCCATAAGATAGCACCCGCACTAGTCGCTAGTAAGAACGTCATTGCTGGCATACGCAGGCTGCCAACGAAGATACCCGTGAGTTGTCGCGGTCCATCGACAAAACGTGAAAGTAGTACGAGCAACACACCATTCGATTGACAAAAGGCCTCCATCGATTCGAGTCGAGTGGGGCGTATGGGTAGGCGTAACAACAATTTTCTGCCGCTGACCCTGCCAATAACATAACCCAGCGTACTTCCGATGATTGCTGCTAGCGTGGCCGATACTAGTAACAGGATGATACTGAAGTCGCCACGTGTACTCAACAGCGCACCTGCGATTAAAAGAGTTTGGCCCGGTGCAGGTATGATGACTCCCTCAATCGCAATCGCAGCGACGATGATCACTAGGCCATACTGTACTAATACCGGCTCGTAGCTATATGCGGTTGTCAGGATGGATTGTAAGAATTCCGACATATATTAGTGTTTCAACTATTAGTTAGTGCTGCAACAGTGTCGTGCATGGTCTAAATTGTTGTTTGATTTTTTATCCTCATTATCAGTATAACAAATGCCGCGATGACGCTGAGACCTACGATGTTCTCCAGCAAATTTGGGGGGAAAACCAAAATAAATCCATGTCCTTTTATGAGTTCGGAAAAACTCGAGACGCAAAATGGTATTAAAAAAAGTCGGAAGGATTGCCAGAAATGGTGACGTATTCGGTACCAACTAATGGTTCCGGTACTGAGCATAAGCGCTACGCCAACGATGCCACTCACCCCTAACGCGGTGCCCCATAAATGTACATCGCTATCAAAGTGAAAACTGACTACCACGATATACCAGATTAAATAGCACCATAGAATGATTTTACTGACGCTCAATTGCGCCATATACCTCATAATAGGCATATTCATCGAACGAAGTAGCTTGATTTTGTTGGTTTGAATGGTAGGCACTCGGAAATAATTTGCGTAGACGCCTGATGCTAAACCTACAAAATATCGTGGTCAAGGCAAATCACTCGACCCACCGTTGCTTGACCTATACTTAACTTGACCTGCGGGTTACACACAGCCTGTATGCTTTTAATACAGTGCTAGTCAAGTGTGAATTGACGAACGACACTATACAACATAGGATCTCGGTTTTGTCATTCAAAAAGGAAATTTGTCATGCAGATCAGTTCGCTAGCAGGTAAGACCGTGCAGGCCGCGCAGCGGGTAGATATCTCGAAGTTGGTGGATGCCTATTATCAGCAAAGGCCCGACCCTGATGTACCCGCGCAGCGTGTAGCATTCGGTACCTCCGGCCATCGTGGCTCGTCGTTTGAAACCAGCTTCAACGAGGCGCATGTGCTCGCGATGAGTCAGGCAATCTGTTTGTACCGCAAGGCACAAGGCGTCGATGGACCCTTATTCATGGGTATCGATACCCACGCGTTGTCGGCGCCCGCATTCGAGAGTGCCCTGGAGGTACTGGCCGCCAATGACATCGTAGTGATGGTTTCGCAAGGCGACGAATACACCCCGACACCCGCCGTCTCTCACGCGATCCTGGTCTACAACCAGGGTCGCAAGACCGGATTGGCCGATGGTATCGTGGTGACACCGTCGCACAATCCACCCGATAGCGGTGGTTTTAAATACAATCCGAGCAATGGCGGTCCAGCCGATACGGGTGTCACGGCTTGGATCGAGGCCAAGGCCAATGAACTACTCGCCGACGATCTGCAGGACGTGCAACGTATGCCGTTTGAGCGGGCGCGACGTGCCGCCTCCACCAAGGAATATGACTACCTCGGTACCTACGTCAGTGATCTCGGCAGTGTCATCGACTTCGAAGCGATTCGTGGCTCTGACGTACAAATGGGCGTTGATCCGCTAGGTGGCGCCGGTGTGCACTACTGGGGACGAATCGCTGAACATTATCGCTTGAATCTTACCGTCATTAGTGAACAGGTCGATGCGACCTTCGATTTCATGAGCCTGGATTGGGATGGTCGTATTCGTATGGACCCGTCCTCGGCCTATGCGATGCAAAAATTAATAAACGTGAAGGATCGCTTCGATATCGCCTTCGCCTGCGATACCGACCACGATCGCCATGGCATCGTCACCCCCGCTGCCGGACTGTTGTCGCCTAACCACTATCTAGCGGTGTGCATAGATTACCTGTTCCGACATCGCCCGTTATGGAATAAGCAGGCCGCCGTGGGTAAGACCGTAGTGAGCAGCTCGATGATAGACCGTGTAACCGAGAGGCTGGGCCGTGAACTCTACGAGGTGCCGGTGGGTTTCAAGTGGTTCGCCGATGGACTGTACCACGGTACATTGGGTTTTGGCGGGGAGGAAAGCGCCGGTGTATCATTTAGCCGAATCGACGGAGGCGTATGGACTACCGACAAGGACGGTATCGCACCGTCGCTGCTATCGGCGGAGATCACCGCAAGCACTGGGCGAGATCCCGGTGAATACTATAACGATCTGATGCATGATCTCGGTGAGCCGGTGGCCGACCGTGTCGAGGCACCGGCCACGGCCACACAGAAACAAAAACTAGCGCAACTTTCGTCACAACAGTTGCGAAGTACACAACTGAGCGGCGAAAAAATTGAGCAGGTGCTCGAACGTGCACCGGGTAACGACGCGCCGATTGGTGGCATTAAGGTGGTCGCCGCTAGCGGTTGGTTTGCTGCACGGCCGTCCGGCACTGAGGATATCTACAAAATTTACGCGGAGAGCTTTAATGGGGCAGAGCACCTGCGCCAAATCGTGGTCGAGGCGCAAGCCATGGTAGACGACGCCCTGTCAGATTGAACATGTGTGCTTTGGTTAAATTATTCAATCACTAACAAGAGGGTAATAACATGCAAAACGAACGCTTAAAAATCACCGGGATGTGTTGCGACGGCTGTACGATTAAGGTCACAGAAGCCTTGCAAGCGCTGCCCGGCGTCAGCGATATAAAAGTATCGCTCGAGGCCGGCGAAGCCGCACTGCGATATGACGAGCGACAAACCTCGCCCGAGCAACTAAAAGCGGCCGTGAATGACGCAGGTTATGCATTGGAAACCGACGACATGACTCAAAAATCGGCCGCGAAGGGCTGCGGCTGTGGCTGCGGTTGATTCATTAGCAGTGACCGCTTGACCTGTGAGTTACGCACAGCTTTTATACTCTATATATAGAAGATGAATACTTTGCTAGCGCAATGGTTGACGATGTTAATTAACTGCGCCGTGTTACGAGTTGGCATCAATTTAACGAAAGGTGAGTGTTATGGAATGGTTGGCAGAAAACTGGATCTGGGTAGTGATCGGTGTTGCGTTTATAGCAATGCATATATTTGGACATGGAAGGCATGGTGGACACGGCAAACATGACGACTCGAATAAACCTTCCAGCCATCAACACTAACTGCGCACCCGCATCCGTTCAATACGAAGTTTGGGTTTACTATTCGTTCGATTAAAATAACAGGCGTAATATACCCATCACGCATAATATACGGGCTCGGATGATGATATCCGTTGCTCTTCTATTTAGTCTGTTTATTCTCCCGATTATATCGCAGTGACTCATCGGAAGTTTTACCGTAATATTAGAGTTGCGTTGTGGAGCGCCGTTCGTTTATGCTGCGGCGAAGTCTCCTACATAGTTGCTGGAAAATAGTTAACCTACTAGAATTCCAGTTATCGATGTTCATTGCAAATTTTCATGCCTCTGCAAATATCCACTAAAGGACTAGAATAATGAATTTTTCCAGACGTAATGATACTCAAATTATCATAATCAGAATAGCGTGCCGATTGCTGCTGATGGCTGTCGTTGGACTCCCTCTACAGGCCATCGCGGAAATGCAGATGGATATGGGTGCAAAAGATGGGAGTACAAAAGACGTGGATGAACTCAGTAAGGAGCTGGTCAACCCTATCGGCTCTAATTGGGTCATTAATTCTTATGTAAATGTAAACAGAAAAAGTGGCACTGTCTCTACCGATTCTCGCACCGTAACCGAATTGTTGTTTCAACCCGTCATGCCCATTCCACTAGATGATAAACCCATGGGGCTGACGCTCATGAACAGACCTACCTTGCCCATTCTGGCGAATAACCCAGTACCACAGACAAATGCACTGGGTGAATTTTCGGGATATGATAATGTTACTGGAGTCGGCGATCTAATGCTAATGAGCGCGATCGGCAGTATGCCAAAGGCCTCCTTTGGCATGTATATGTGGGGTATTGGTTTATCTCTGATGTTTCCGACGGCTACTAGCGACGAGATTGGTTCCGGGAAATACTCCGCCGGACCCTCTGGCATGCTCGTAGGTTATACAGAAAATTTGACCTTTGGTACGGTGGTCAGTCATGTATGGTCATATGCCGGGGATAACGACAGAATGGATGTCAATATGAGCCAGTTCCAGCCAATATATATTATGCAGCTTGATAACGGCTGGCAAATAGGTGACAACCCTACATGGACGACTAGATGGGATGCTAGCAGTGGTGATAAATATGATGTGCCAATCGGTTTGGGGATCTTCAAAACGATGTATATAGGCAAACGGGCCTGGCGATTTGGCGTGACTCCCCGTTACTATGTAAAAAGCTACGAAAGTTGGGGCAATGACTGGACGGTTAGTTTCACCATTACCCCGGTGTTAACGAACCCTTTTAAGTGAATGGCGAGAATTACCCTCCGTGGACAAGAAATAGCACTTGACCTGCGAGCAACACATAGGTTTTACACTGTATACAGTGGTAAGAAAGTGTGAAGTTACCATGATTTAGATATGGGAGTCATAGACTAAAAATAGTGCAGCAAAGAGGGAATTGCCATGATTAATCCTGCCGAAATTCGACCACCCGATGCCCACGCAGGGCATGTAATTATGAATACGATCCTGGCCGATTACCAGGGGCCGGTCGCAATACGTCTGTGGGATGGCGAATTGGCCGTTGGACAGTCGGATGCGCCTTGTACCATTTTTTTCAAGCAACCGTGGGTATTACGAGAGCTGGTTTTTTATAGAAATGTCGTGCACCTTGCCGAAGACTATCTGACGCAAAACGTCGAAATTGAGGGCGATGTTGAGTATCTGTTTGACCTGGTGGGCTATATTCGAGACCTAGACCTGCACTGGCCAACGATGTATCGGCTGATGCGCCTAGCATACAAGCTGCCCCATGCGCATCATGATAAAAGCGCACATGCCATACGCGCCGGTCATAGTCGGCGGCGAAATACAAAAAAAAGCATCGCCCACCACTATGATGTCGGCAATGATTTTTATAAATTGTGGTTGGGTCAAGAAATGGTCTATTCCTGCGCCTATTTTTCGGGTGTCGATCAGGTGCTGGATAAGGCACAACAGGACAAGTTGGATTATATCTGTCGTAAGTTACGTCTGACACCGGAGCAGACGCTGTTGGATATCGGATGTGGATGGGGTGCGTTGATCTGTTGGGCGGCAAAACGCTATGGTGTGAAGGCTCATGGTATCACGCTGAGTCAACAGCAGTTCGATTATGCACAGCAGCGCATACGCAAGGAGGGTCTGCAAGACCTGGTAACGGTAGAGTTACGCAATTATGTAGATCTACCGACCGATGTCCACTATGACCGTGTGGTCAGCGTAGGCATGTTCGAGCATATCGGGGTCAAAAACTTTCCGACTTATTTTAACATCATTAAACAGGTATTGGCACCGGGTGGCCTATTTCTCAATCATGGCATCACCAACGATACCGGGTGGCAAGATACACCTATCACCAGATTCATTAATAGTTATGTATTCCCTGATGGTGAGCTAGCGCGTATTAGTGCCGTCACCAGTGCCATGGAAAATGCCGGTTTTGAAGTTATTGATGTCGAAGGCTTGCGCCGCCACTATGCGCTAACTCTGCGTAGATGGATCAAGTCACTGCAAGCAAACAAACAAAAAGCAGTGGATATTGTGGGTGAGGCGACTTACCGGGTATGGCGCCTGTATATGTCAGGTTCTGCGTATTACTTCGATGATGGCTCCATTAATGTTTTTCAGGTGCTGGCGGGGCATGATAGAGAACCATTGATGGTGGGACTGCGGCGTGACGAATTGTATGAAAAAGGCTGTGAATGTCGGCCAGCGTGTCCTGATGAAGAGGTTGAGATTTAGCGAGATCACAGACAGGCTGGCGACATATGGTATGTTAGTCAACGTCGCAGTTTCAAAAATTTAGCCACTGAACCAAAAGTGTGGTTACGAATCGAGACAGTAAAAGGATTTATCCGAAGGGTCCTAAATTGCCAAAAGTAGCTTCTATTCTTCCTGAACCTACTTTTGGAAACAAGGCTTTGTCTTTGAAGCTATCTAGTGCACGTCCAAAAAAGAGGACATGTCTTCAAGATCACTGCTCTAATGCATCCTAGCAATATTCTTTTTTCTGGTGCCGTGTTGGAATTATCTCTGGCGGGCCAAATATTCAGTTCGCTCTATCAAATGTGGTTTGCAAAAAAGGTAGATTAAGCTAGGTTAAACGAGAAAAATAGTGCCACATGTCAGTAGTTTAAAACCTGTATGTAGCTTACGGGAAAAGACGATAGGTGGGTTATATGATTAAGAACATAGATAGAATTTCATCCAAAGCAGCCGTAGAAGTCGCGGGTGCAGGCCCAGCTGGATTGGCAGCGGCGATTACCTTGGCCCATGCTGGACGACAAGTGATCGTGCACGAAACTCACAAAGAAGTAGGTCACCGTTTTGGCGGGGACTTTCAAGGCTTGGAAAACTGGACCACTAAAGAAAACGTATTAAAGGTGTTCGAGGGATTAGGGATAAATACAGATTTTGATGCGCCACCTGCTAACCGTTGCACCGTTTTTGATCCGCAGGGAAAATCCTATCTAATTAAAAGTGACGAGCCACTCTTTTATCTCGTAGAGCGTGGTCCTGGCCCCGGCTCATTTGATAGTGCGTTGCTTAGACAAGCGCAATCTCTTGGCATAGATGTCCGTTTCAACAGCCGCCTGCGTGATATGACTGGAGAAGGTATACTCGCTGCTGGCCCGCGTGCCGCCGATGCGATTGCGGTGGGATATCATTTTGAAACCGATATGGACGATGGCTGTTGGGCCATCTGTGATAACCAATTAGCGCCGCAAGGTTATGCCTATCTGCTGATTTCGAATCGCCGCGGTACCGTTAAGACCTGTATGTTCTCCGGATTCAAGCAGGAGAAACTTTACCTGCAGCGCACACTGGAGGCCTTTCAACGGCTCGTCGGTCTGCAGATGAAAAACCCTCAGCCTCATGGCGGCAGCGGCAATTTCCACATACCGCGTAGCGCGTATAGCGGCCTCCATCCTATGGTAGGAGAGCAGGCGGGCTTTCAGGATACACTGTGGGGTTTCGGCATGCGCCTCGCAATCTCATCGGGTGTGTTGGCGGCACAGAGTCTGTTGAACAACGAAAATTACGACAGACTCTGGCAACGAGACCTGAGGCCACAAATGGAAACTTCCATAGTCAATCGGGCGTTGTTTAGTCTGGCTGGCAGACGAGGTTATAGCTGGTATTTGGGACAGCTTATCTCAAAATCAAATCTGCGTGAATCTCTGCGCCGGCTGTATCAACCATCATTACCAAAACGTCTGTTGGGGCCGTGGGCCCGGCACCGCTACGAGAGTCGACGCAAGGATGTTACTTGCGATCATATAGATTGTCACTGCATTTGGTGCCGTGGGCAGTGTTGACCACATGATTGAATATGACGCACCTGAAACACCTAATTCTTAAACGCTTTGGGTATATCAAGAGTAGGTTGATAAAAATAGTGTTAAAGGTAGTAGCTTGATGTAAGAATACCTTGACCTGTGACCAAGGTACTGGTTGTAGACCATACTCAAAATTTAGTTGCGCAGCAACTATGCTGTATGGTATCTAGGGGGCAATTTACAAGATATCTGTAATCGAACTCGCTAAACGTAGTGGCGTTACGGCGCACGCCGTCCGCTATGACACTCGCTTGGGCCTACTGCGCCCGATACGCAATCCGGAGAATGGCTATCGCCTGTATCAAGATCGAGAAGTGGCTTGGTTGCGGTTCATTCAGCAGGCAAAACGTCTTGGTTATACCTTGAAAGAAATTCTGGAAATTAAACATGAAGCAGACCAGGATCAATCACCTTGCCCGCGCGTACGCGAGATCCTACAGAATCGCATTTTTGGAAATCGTCAGGATCTAGAGGCGCTTATGTCACTGCAGGCCCGTATGGAGAAAGTACTGGCACAGTGGGCGGATATGCCGGATGGAGTTCCAGATAGCCGTTCTGTCTGTCATCTGATCGAATCCTTCTCTAAAAATGACAGTGAATATCCCGATAATGCGCGCTGATGTTGTGCTATATTTCGCACTAAAAATTTGCGAGACAATAAAGTAGAAAATACGCTCGAAATGATTCGTACGTGCCTTGATTACAGTCATCACAGAAAAGAGAAACCATTATGAAAATTAGACCGTTATGCGATTGCGATTTTAGTGAGCACGTCTTGTACTCGAGTTTTTTATTACTCATGGGCGTGGGTTATCTTATGGCGCTGTCCTTTCTTTATACTAGTTTCGAAGGGATCGACGGTAAACCCGGCTTGTCGGTGGAGGATATTGCAGATGATTATTACGGAAACCGGAGCGGTAGTCGTCTTGAAACAGCGATTCGCGGACCGATGTCGGGATATATTGACAAGGCTTCACGCGATAAAATAGTCACTTGGCTGGGTGCAGGTGCGACGAAAAATGACTACGAAAAAATAGTTTTGCCGATCATTTCAGAACGTTGTCTGGGTTGCCATAGTCCCCAATCAGGATTGGATATTCCGAATTTATCGACCTATGAAACCATTCAGGAAGTGACCGCCATCGATACGGGTATGTCACTGCATAGCCTGATGAAGGTATCACATATCCACCTATTTGGCGTCGGTCTTGTATTGCTGAGTGTGGGCATGATTTTCCGGCGCGTGGTGATGCGAACCTGGTTAAAGGCGACATTGATCGTATTACCGTTTGCCGCTATCTTTGTCGATATTCTCGCCTGGTTTCTTACCAAATGGGACCCGATTTACGCCTACATAATTGTTTTTTCTGGTGCCGTGTTGGGATTGTCTCTGGCGGGCCAAATATTCAGTTCGCTCTATCAAATGTGGTTTACAAAAAAGGCAGATTAATTAGCTGTCATTCATCGAAAAAATGATATATATTCGGCCTTGTTTTAAGTAGTGCCATGAGGATATTTCTTCAAGTTCGCTGCTCTAATGCATTCGCAGCATATCCTAATAACCCCCCACGCTAATGTAGCAAATACGGTGAGGATAATTAAAAAATGAGCAGCTTGCAACAATATGGACTGTTGTTGGGTTTGACCGTCGGCACTGTCGGTTTAATACTGTGTCTGTATGCACTAGCCCGCACGTTGGGTAAGACACAAGCGGAGCCTGGTAAGGATGTCCCAGCGACTGCTGGACAATTGTCACGCGATCCGGTCTGGGTTCGTTATCATGCACGGTATTATGGTTATGCATTATTATTTTTAGCCTTTGATATGGAAATGGCCTATATGTATCCTTGGGCCGTGGTGTACAAACAAGTGGGACTGGTCGCTTTGCTCGATATGGGAGTTTTTCTGGCGATACTGTTTCTGGGCTTGTTATATGGTTGGAGTCAGGGTGCGTTACGTCGACAATAATTTTGACGATCGCGGAGAAACATCTTGATCAACGGCGCACGTAAGGGAACACTATCCGGTCTGCGTCGTTTGGTTGGATTGGCCATGGCGCAAGATCTCGGTGTATACGTTGTTCCCGGTATCGAAATTGCTCGTGTACACGGACTCGATATCGAAGCGGCCGGGATGCAAATTGTTGCGAGTCCACGTCATGCCAGTGTTCTGCTGATCGTCGGTGAAGTTTCCCCGGCATTGCTTGAGGCCGCCGCAGTCATTTACGCACAAATGATGCGCCCACGGGTCTTGTTTGTGCTGAATAGTACAGACACATCTCCTTTACCAACCGCCGATATCGTGGCCGAAATTTCACAACAGGGACTCATTGATGGTGTACGTCAGTTGCGCACGGCGTTAGCCGACGGGGCATTTCGTGCAGACGTTGCTGATTTTGATGCACCCGTATTGCAGGTTCGTATTGAATACACCTGCTCGATGCATCCAGAGATAGCGGAGGACGAGCCTGGTTCTTGCCCCAAGTGCGGCATGGACCTGATACCTCGCGAAGTTCAAGCGTCGTCGATGCACACGCATACTGAGCCGCAGCAATCGGCGGGTAATGAACATTCCGGTATGGATCACAGTTTGAAACACGATACTCAGCTCGATTATACCTGTCCCATGCACCCCGAAGTAGTACAAACTGAACCGGGTTCTTGTCCGAAGTGCGGCATGCATCTGGAACCCCGAAAAACGCAGGGCGAAACCACGCACGAACATCAGCATGCAGCGCACGCAGAACCGGCAGAATATACCTGCCCCATGCACCCCGAGGTGGTACAAGCCGATCCAGGTTCTTGTCCGAAGTGTGGCATGCATCTGGAGCCCCGAAAAACGCAGGGCGAAATCACGCACGAACATCAGCATGCAGCGCACGTAGCACCGACAGAATACACCTGTCCCATGCACCCCGAAGTAGTACAAACTGAACCGGGTTCTTGTCCGAAGTGCGGCATGCATCTGGAACCCCGAAAAACGCAAGGCGAAACCGCGCATACCCATCAGCATGGTGCGCACACAGAACCGGCAGAATATACCTGCCCCATGCACCCCGAGGTGATACAAGCTGAACCGGGTTCCTGTCCCCAGTGTGGCATGCATCTGGAACTCCGAAAAACGCAAGGTGAAACCACGCATACTCATCAACATGGTGCGCACGTAGAACCGACAGAATATACCTGTCCCATGCACCCCGAGGTGGTACAAAGCGAACCGGGTTCATGTCCGAAGTGTGGCATGCATCTGGAACCGCGAAAAACGCAAGGTGAAACCACGCACGAACATCAGCATGCGGCGCAGGTAGAACCGACAGAATATACCTGTCCCATGCACCCCGAGGTGGTACAAGCTGAACCG
>JBGMRO010000001.1:22903-27697 GCA_048061555.1 Thiohalomonadales bacterium
AGAACCGACAGAATATACCTGTCCCATGCACCCCGAGGTGGTACAAGCTGAACCGGGTTCTTGTCCGAAGTGTGGCATGTATCTGGAAGCCGTCGAAAAACACGGTCCGCAGCATGATCATACCGAGATGGATCACAGCAGTATGGATCATGGCGATATGGGATTTATGTCGATGATCGATGTGACCAAAGATCTACCGCGTAGTGTGGATGGTCTGCAAATGGACTGGATCGACGTGCCCTTCGGACCATTTTTCCCGGGTTTACCGGGGGGACTTTTACTCACGTTTACGCTCGATGGTGACACGGTTGCAGGTTCAAGCGCAAACAGTCTGGTTGGCCAGGAGCCGTGGCTGTTAGCACCCGCAATGGAAACTCGTGACTTTATCGAGAGACTCGCAAAGCTACAGCCACTGGCACCGATTTGTTATCAAGTGCTTGCCTGTACGGCCATCGAACATGCCGCCGGTGCGAAAGTGGATGATCCAATAGCTAGAGCGCGTGTCATTGCCGTTGAACAGGAACGTATCGTGAGCCATCTGGGTTGGCTGGCGATGTTTGCACAACAAACCGGCTTTGAATGGTTGCTGAGTCGTGCAACGAAACTACAATCCGAATTCCTACATGCAGACTTAAAACAGATCATAGCATTACGGACCGCAGTATTTGATATGGCTAAACGACTGCAGCGCACGCCCTTATTAAAATCTCGCACCCGTGGTATAGGTCGACTCGAGCATTCCACTAACCATGGTGATAAACAAACAACATTGTTTGGTCCAGTGGCACGGGCCTCGGGCATAAACTCGGATGCACGTAGCGATGACAAAATTTATAACGAACTCGGTTTTACACCAACCAAGGGAACAGACGGGGATGCGCGGGCACGATTGCAGCTTCGTATGGACGAGATTGAACAAAGCCTTACGTTAATTGAAAAAGTGGCATTGACCGCCCACGTGACCGAGAATGCCTTGAAGGTTTCTGCAGTTAAGGATATCGATCTCGTCAGCGGGGCAGGGCAGGCTACGATAGAGACCGCGCGTGGATTGGCACGCCTGCAATTGAGCCTGGATAAAGGCCGGGTAGTAACAGCACAGCTCGATACACCGTCGATGTTTCATCTCGCCTTAATCGAACAACTCACTGCACAGCAAGAATTGGGTGACGCACTAGTCGCCGTAGGTTCACTGGATCTGTCGCCCTGGGAGATTCGCCCATGACGACTCTGCTTATCGTATTCTTATTGAGTCTGGGTGCATACAGTGTCGCGGTACTTGAGGCCTGGATCAGTACTGGCCGTTTTCGAACTTCTGCACCACTCTATGCTGCGGTCGCCATGCTCGGACGGGAATCTATTATAGCGCGTAAACCCGATCGTCTGTTTTTTGAGGTAGGTCCTGTTCTATTGTTGCTGTCTGGGTTACTTGCCGCAGCTGTGATACCGTTGGCGCCCGATCTAATTATTACCGATCTTGCTACGGGTGCGTTGTTTATCAATGCAGCGTTGGTGTATGTGCTGGTCGCGTTATTGATGGCCGGGTGGGGGCCAGATGGCGCCTATGCGATGATTGGCGGTTGGCGTTTTCTGGGTCAATTGATCGCCTATGCTATGTTGATAGTGATGCCGCTCACCGCCGTGGCGATGCGCGCTGAGTCGCTATTAACAACGCAGATTGTGATTTCGCAGGCGCCTTTATGGAACATCGTTTACCAACCGCTGGGTTTTGCACTGTTCTTTCTTGCCTCCATGGCGCTGGCGTTTTTGCCACCCTTCGACATGATGATGGCCAAGGGTGAACTCGCGGGCGGCGTGGAGGCCGAATATACCGGCGTTCGTCTGGCGGTATTTCGATTTGCACGTCTGGTATTGATTATTACACTGGCGGCCGCCACGGTGGTCTTTTATCTTGGCGGGTGGCTAGGGCCCTGGTTGCCGCCTTGGCTCTGGAGTGTGATTAAAATTCTGCTCGTAACGGCAGGTATGTTATTGCTTGGGCGTTATATGCCACGCATTCGTGAGGCGCACTTACTCTCCTGGTGTTGGAAATTCGGTGTACCCCTGGCGCTGATCAATATTTTGGTGGTCGGTATACTCGTACTGGAGTTTCCGTGATGACCCTAACTGCACAGGCTTTTTTTATCGGATTTTTTGGTCTCGCTGCGGTCTGGTTTGGTATCGTGGTCTTCCGAACTTTTTCGATGGTACGCTCGGCGTTAGCGTTGCTGTTCTCGCAGACCGCACTCGGCGCGATGTTTCTGAGTATGCAGGCAGAATTTCTGGGTGTACTGCAGATCATGATGATGGCTACCGAAATGAGCATTATGGCTATCTTTATGGTGATGTTCATGATGGACCCGGGCGGACTCGGTGAGATGGACATGACTCACCAAAAACGTCTATCGTTGGCGGCGGGTGGCATCGCGTTTGTGGGTGCCGTGCTGATTGCGGTATTTGTTGATTGGGGTCCCTTGGCGGAAACGGTCCCGGATGCGACGCAACAGACGATTGACCTGGGTTTGGAACTATTGGGTCGTTCCATGTTGGTATTCGAGACGGCGGGCATTACTATCCTGACTGCGATGATTGCCGCTACCGCGATCGCCATTCAACCTCTGCATGAATCTAATAAAAAGTGAGTAATCAATGAGTCTTGAACTACTGATTGCCTTAATTTCTGGCGCTGCATTATTTGGCGTCGGCATCTACGGTGCGCTGTCACAGACTAACCTAGTGATGATTATGATGGGTGTCGAACTAATCCTTGCCGGTGCGATGGTAAATATACTAGCGTTTTGGCGCTATCTGCACCCGGACGTCGCTGCAGGACAAATGTTTATCCTGATTATTATGACCGTGATGGCAATCGAGATGGCTGTCGGATTTGCGGTCGCCATCGCGCGTTTCCGTGCAGTGGGTTCCGTAGAAATGGAAGAAGCAACCGAGTTGAAAGGATGATCCTACTCGCCCTCGCGGTTCTCGCGCCATTTATTGCCACACTGCTGATACTGACAATACGCCGAATTCCGGAGCTGTTGTCGTTGCTGGCCGTCGCGGTGGGGCTGGTAGCCAGCTTGGCCTTGCTGGTCATAGGCTTTAATGGCGAGATTAGCGAACTCGTTTTACCCGGTCTGCCGGGCATGCCGTTGCGCTTGGTGGCCACCCCCTTGACGGCATTACTGTCGAGCATGGTTGCAGTGGTCTGCGGCTTCGTGACAATTTATGCCGTCGGTTACATGAAAAACGACACCGAAAAGGCTCGTTTTTTCGCCACCTTATTATTGTTCGACGCCGCGATGCAAACCCTGGTGCTGGCCGGAGACTGGATACTGTTGTTGTCTGCTTGGGAACTCATTGGTCTGAGCAGTTATTTGTTAATCGGCTTCTGGTATCGAAAACCGGAAGTCAAAGACGCCGCCACGCGTGCCTTTATGGTCACGCGCAGCGCGGACTTAGGCCTCTACATCGCCACCTTTATTCTCATCACATCAGCGGGTAGCAGCGAGATATCGAGCACACTAAATACCAGTGGCACTGCTGCAACCGTCGCTGGTCTACTTTTATTGATCGCCGCCATGGGTAAGTCTGCACAGACACCGTTACACGACTGGTTGCAAGGTGCGATGGCAGGCCCGACACCGGTATCGGCCTTGCTGCATTCGGCCACACTGGTTGCGGCGGGTGCGATTCTGCTGATTCGTACGGCACCGATGCTGGTGCCCGAGGTCTTGTTGGTGATCGGTATCGTCGGCGGCATTACGGCCGTAGTCACTGGCATGATTGCGCTAGCCGAATCCGATCTGAAACGTATGTTGGCCGCATCGACTTCTAGTCAGTATGGTTTGATGCTGGTGGCGGTGGGTGCGGGTGTACCCTTAGCCGCCTTGCTGCACTTGCTTGCACATGCGGCGATCAAGAGCAGTTTGTTTTTAGGTGCGGGTGTATTCCAGCACAGTCGTGCAGGAACCCAGTTTGAACAGTTGCGAGGCGTAGGCCGTGAGCGGCCACGCATATTTTTTGGTTTCGCCCTGGCGGCACTCGCACTTGCCGGAATGCCACCGTTGAGCGGGTTTTTCTCCAAAGACGCTATAATCGCAGCGACTCTGAGTTCAGAAAATAAAGGTATTCTGTTGACTTTCGCCCTGGCCGGAACCTTGTTGACCGGTAGTTATGTGGCCAGAGTATTACGACTGCTGTGGCAAGGCGACGGTGCAAAACAATCTGTGGCCGGGCTTACCTGGATGGGTGCCGGCATGGCTGGACTGGTTACCCTGGCGGTAATCTTGGGGGCCGTTTTTCCTAGCTTAGAATTAGGGCTGAATGATCGTTTACCCGAAATCGAACAAGGCCCATTATTTATCGCCACCTTGGGTTTAGTGGCAGCCATAAGCGGACTGACCCTGGGTTGGTTTATACCCATGCAATCTTTGTTAGGGCCGTTGTTACCTTGGGCAAGGCAAGGTTTTTCGATCGCTGGTGGTTTCGATACTTTCCTCGTACGTCCCGCGTTTGCGATTGCCCGCGGTTGTGAAAAGCTGGAACGCGTTTTATATGCCGGTGTACTCGCAACAGGACGCTTGGCACTTAAGCTTGGCCGCACGGCTCGTCGAAATGATGAGCAGGTCATCGACGCAAACATTTTTTCATTTGTGCAGGCTACAGTCGATCTTGCAGGTAAGGCCCGCACACTACAAAGTGGTCTGATTCATAAGGAGCTTGCGATTAGCACAATTCTCAGTGCGATGATTCTATTGTTCATGTTAGTCGTCTTGTTGGTGTATTGAGAATGTGTTT
>JBGMRO010000001.1:27797-45247 GCA_048061555.1 Thiohalomonadales bacterium
TCGCCGCGTTGTTGGTTCTACTGATGCGTCGGGCGCCGGCGAAAGTGGTACACGCTATCGGTATCGGCAGCAGTGGATTGACGCTGTTGGCTGCAGTGGTCATGTGGTCGCGTGGTATTAACGAAGTGGGCTTCGCCCAACTCGAAGAAATAGACTGGATGCCCTCCATCGGCGCAGCCTATCGCGTTGGTGTCGATGGCATTAGTCTACCTCTGGTATTGCTGACGGCATTGTTATTTTTTGTGACTTTTATTTATTCTGCCAAGCTGCGCAAGCAGTCGCACGCCTTTGTCGCACTCATGTTATTGCTGGAAACCGCATCGATTGGTGCGTTTACCGCATTGGATGCCATACTATTCTACGTCTTTTTTGAAGTCTCGCTGGTCTCCATGTATTTCATGATTGCGGAATGGGGATATGAAGATCGTCGTCGCGCTGCACTGATGTTTTTTATCTATACTTTTCTCGGTAGCTTGCCACTCTTATTGGCTATTCTTGGTCTGTACCTCGGCAGTGAGCCACATACCTTCGACATGCGAGTCTGGATCAATGATCCGCCCTTAGAAGGAATGGCCGCTATGCTCGCACTTATCGCTATGCTAATTACATTCGCGGTGAAGACGCCAGTGTTCCCGTTTCACACGTGGTTACCAGCGGCCCATGTACAGGCACCGGCGGCAGGCAGTGTGATTCTGGCTGGGGTAATGTTGAAATTCGGTACCTATGGGCTAGTACGCTTCGCTTATCAAATGACACCTAACGCCTTTCGAGAGGCGGGTATTGTTATTCTGGTATTCGGTGTCATTGCCGCACTTTATGGAGCCTTCGCGGCACTGGCTCAAACTGATCTCAAGCGTTTGATCGCATATACCTCGATTAACCACATGGGTTATATCGTCGCGGGAGTTGCAATTGCGGCATTGGCAACCGATCCGGCGATTCGGGCTATTGCCTTGGACGGATCGGTACTGCAAATGGTCAGTCACGGCCTCGTTACCGGTGCCTTGTTTTTTTTGGTTGGCATGCTGCAAGATCGCGCCCACACGCGGGAGATGGATCAGTTTGGTGGGCTACTGAAGGTTACTCCCATACTCGGCTGGTCATTTGTGCTAGCCGCATTCGCATCGTTGGGCCTACCCGGCTTGGCACACTTTCCGGCCGAGTTTCAAATTTTTCTGGCGACACTCAAGGTCGAACCCGTCGCGATCATTATTATCCTGGGTATTGTGGTTACTGCGGGTCTGTACTTACGTGCCATCGCACAGGTCTTTATGGGCGAAGTGGGGCAGAAATGGACTAGTGCCACCATGTCTGATTTGGATACGCGTGAGCTGCTGACACTGGCTCCATTATTGCTTTTCATCATTGTATTAGGCATTGCCCCAGCTTGGGTATTGGATGTTATCCATAAAACTACAGCGGCGCTACCGTTCTGATGGAGCGAGATCTTGCCTTACTGATCCCGGAGATCACCATCGCCTTAACGGTAGTTTTAGCGCTACTGGCCGAGATGCTACGCCTGCCCCGAACCGTTTTGAGTATAACCACCATCGGTCTGTTATTGGCTACTTTTTTAACTGTTCAGTTTTTGGGTACGGATAGCAGTGTGTTTGGTGGTACCTTCCGTATCGATACACTGAGTGTCTGGGCCAAGCTCATCTTATTACCCGCAACGGTATTGTCATTATTGTTGGCGCGCGCCGAACTCGCCGGCAGCGATCGTGAAGGTGTGGTCTATATTTTGGTCTGCCTCGTCAGCCTGGCGTCAGTATTGCTGGCTGGGGTGGGCGATAGCATGATTCTGGTATTGGCCCTGTTGTTATCCGGCCTGGCGTCCTTTGCCTTGGTGGCCTATCCACGCAATGACATGGCCACCGAGGCCGCGATGAAGTTTTTTGTATTCGCATCGGTCACTACCAGCGTAATGATTTTTGGCCTCAGTTACTGGTTCGGTGGCAGCGGTTCGACCCTGTTTAACGAGCTGGGTCGCTTGGAGTCATCACCGGTAGTTGCCGTAATGGGTCTATTGGCGATTATTATCGGTCTGGGTTACAAGGCATCATTGGTCCCGTTCCACTTTTGGGCGCCGGATGCCTACGAAGGTGCACCCTTGTCCATCGCCGCCTATTTGTCCGTGGTACCCAAGATTGCTGCCATCCTTGCCTTTGCTCAAATCTTGCGAGACTTACCCATGTTGACCCATTGGCCATTGATTATTGCGGTGATCGCGGTGCTGACCATGACCTATGGTTATCTGGCGGCACTGGTACAAAGCAATGTGGTGCGACTGCTTGCCTATTCGTCTATCGCCCAGGCGGGTTACTTTTTGTTGGGTGTGGTCGCGGTGGGTGCGAGTCCGTTAGCATTGCAGTCGATACTGGTCTTCTCAGCGGCCTATGCCGCAATGAATCTCGGTGCGTTTGCGGTGGTGATGCAAGTCGGTCGAACGCTTGACGCGTTTGACGGGGTAGGGCGTAAAAACCCGCTAATGGGCGTAGCAATGGTAGTTTTTCTATTATCACTGGTGGGCATACCACCACTAGCAGGTTTTGTAGGAAAATTTTTATTATTTGGTGCCGCCATCGAAGCCGATTTTGTGTGGCTGACGGTGGTGGCTATACTCAATAGCGTATTGTCACTGGCGGTGTATTTACGCATTGTATTACCGATGTATCGGCAAGGCGTCGATAGTGAGTCGATGACGACGGATACTGGTAGTAAAACAACAGCTGAGTCCGTGAGTTTTTCAAAACCAATAATCAAGCTAGTGTGGGGCATTGCGCTACTCTTCACGATCGGCATTGGTCTGGCCGCGCAACTGTTGCTTGTACATCTTGCTTGAACCTAAATTCATCAGTTGACCGCTTCAAAGACTATACATTTTTTACTGTAGGTTAGTGGATAGGGCCGCTCTTTGTATTGATTCGCGTCTTTTCTGTACTAACGGCTAAGCATTTTATACCCCGTGTGCAGTTTCACCTGGAGAGACATGTCCAACCTGGAAATGTTCTACTAAATTATGTAGCTCATCAGTCACCTCTGCCAAGGAATCGCTGGCGTTAGACGTCTTCCCTGCGCAATGCCCGGTACGAGTAGAAATATCGTTAATCACGCCCATATTTTGCGCGATCTCTGTCGCCGTGGCACGCTGTTGTTCTGAGACTGTTGCGATTTGACTACTCATATCACTGATCTTAATCACCGCTTCTGAAATCGACTTTAATGCCTCGTCCGATTGCTGCGCTTGCTCAACACTCGCCTGTACCAAGCTTTGACCAGATGTCATGACGTCTGCCGCATCGTGGGCACCTTGTTTGACCCGCTCAATTTTTTCTTTGATTTCTTCCGTTGCGGCTTGTGTCTTTTTCGACAATGTACGTACCTCATCCGCGACCACGGCGAATCCGCGTCCATGTTCGCCGGCTCGTGCGGCTTCAATCGCGGCATTAAGCGCCAACAAATTGGTTTGATCAGAAATACTACTAATGGTATCGACTATGGAGGTGATCTCACTGCTATCTGCATCGAGACGGGTAATGACATCCGACGCGTGACCGATCTCCTGTGCCAAGGAAGCAATGGAACTCGCCGCCTTATTGACGATTTTGCTACCCTGTGTCGCCTCATGTTGGGTATGTTGGGCCTGTTGTGCGGCTTGCGTGGTTAATCGCGCCACATCTTGAACGGTTGATGACATCTGGCCAATGGCCAGCGCGACTTCATTTGTCTTGTTCTTTTGCTCGTTTACATCATTCGACATGTTTTGACTAACGTTCGATAATTCGTTTGATGAGCTGCGTAATGTCGTCACGTTATTTTTGATCTTGCGAATGGTTTCTTCGTAGCCATCCATAAAATGATTAAAAATCTGTGCTAATTCACCTGCCTCGCTGCCTATTTCTACTTTGATCCTGCGAGTCAAATTACCATCGCCACCATCGTGCGCCGTTGCAATTTGTTGCATGGTCATCATTGTATCCAGCAGCCCGGAACTAGCGCCATGTTCGTGCGTATTGAGACCGGCGCGCTCACCATCGGGTGTTACCCTTAAAAAACCCATCGCTCTTAACGAACCGAACAACAACAACCCTGTCGAAAAACTCCACACGAAAACAGCGGCGACACCCGTCGCCTGCACGGCCAACTGTGCCCAGCGGTCCGCTAGAGGTAATGCATCTATGGGCGCAAATAATGCCAGAGCAATCGTGCCCCATGCACCGCAAAAACCGTGGCTGGCAACGACGTTAACTGGATCATCAATCTTCAAATGGTTAGTCAACCACCACTCTGCCACATAGACCACTCCCCCGGAGGTTAGACCAATTATAAATGCGCCAGGTAATTCAACCACGGCACAGCCGGCGGTGATACCGACCAGTCCTGCGATCACACCGTTTAACAATTTTTCAATGTGGACCTCACCGCCCGTCATAAATAACGACAAGACAAAACAACTAAGGCCACCGGCGGCCGCGCCCAGCATGGTGTTTGCCATAATCTTAGCCACTCCGGCAGTACCTTCCAGGGTACTACCACCATTAAAACCAAACCAACCGAACCAGAGGATCAAGACACCAATGACACCTAGTACTAAACTGTGCCCGGGGATGCGATTTACTGAACCGTCTTTGTTGAAACGACCCAGACGGGGGCCAAGAACCAGCGCCCCAGCCAGGCCAACCCAACCACCCAAAGAATGAACCACTGTCGAACCGGCAAAATCGACCATGGAGAGTTCGGCTAACCAACCACCACTACCCCAAATCCAGTGACCAGAGACGGGGTAGATCACGGCCGTAATCACCACCGATGCGATGACATAAGCAACAAAACGTATACGTTCGGCAACGGCACCAGATACGATGGTGGCCGCTGTGCCCGCAAAGGTCGCCTGAAACACAAAGGAGGCATAATCCATGGGTTCACTCAACGAGCTTAGTGCAAAACCACTGCTGCCAAACCAACCACCGATACTGTCACCAAACATCAAGGCATATCCCATCAACCAAAAGACCAATACCGAGGCTATGAAATCAGTCATGTTTTTAGCAGCAACGTTGATGGTATTTTTGGCCTGAGTTAGACCAGACTCTAATGCAGTAAACCCGGCCTGCATGAACATTACTAATGCCGCGGCAACCATGATCCAGATAATATTGAGATTGAACTGTACCAGTTCAATTTTTGCTGCTAATTCGGTCTCCAAACCTCGGTCCTCTCTAAACGGATAAAATACACTGGACCATACCGATTGCTGTATTTTTGCAAATACCGCAGGCTCAAGAGGCCTCTAAGATCTATCATAACGACAGAATAAACGGGGACTTTAGATATGAAGTTGATTTATGGGGATTATTCCTTGATGGCTGTTCGCAAACGAGAATGTTTTCTAAGAGCGGCTGCTCTAATGCATTCATGTATTCGCAGCATAAGGCCATCCATGGCCGGGCATCGGCTATGTAGATACCTCCATTCGGGCGAGAGGAATCACAGTAACACGAAAAACCATTGGAACGTATAACCGTATACTGAGTCTATAGTCGGGTCGTCCAAGTTTCTCTGATTGAATTCGAATCGTAATGCGTTGCTTTTTCCAATGATATAGTTTAATGAAAGAATATTTCTCTGTTCTGAATTGGTTAAACCCAGTACATTGAGATAGGTATTATTATCTTCAAAGTCCAAAGTCTCATAACGTAATGCCAAGCTTAAACGTTTTGAAAAATTGTAGCTGATTTGAGTATATATGGCATCCGACGTATAAGGGTTATCATTAGCGATAAGAACGCCATCTCTCTTGAGTGCCTCATTGTCCGCTATTTGAATTTGATAAGCCTCGCTCAGCAACTGAAATCCTCCCCATTTCCCGCGTAGACTCACACCGGTTATTTCCTGTTCAAATAATATTTCACCGTGATCAAGTAGTGAGGGTGTTATATTCGGATCACCAGTGGCTGCACCAACTTCAATGACATTGTTTCTCATATAGTTAAACCCGAGATCTAAACCTGAATCAAACAGATTGAAACCCACCCTTATTACGTAGGATTTATCGTTGTTGAAATCGACACTATTGAAAACTTCGAGTCGATTTTCGTGCGATTGTTCCGAATCGATTTGTGTGTTCAGGCCGTTATTGTTTCCTAGAATAATTTGATAATCTATGATGCTCGCTGCACCACTGAGTTGGAATCCCACAAGGTGTACTGGCATGATGCCACTCGCGGCATCTTCGAATTCAAGAAAGAACGGTCGCGCGACCGTATTCTGAATTAATGAGCCATGATGGTATGTGGTGTTCCAGAAGCCCAAAGGAGTGTGGTATCTCCCAAATCCAAATTGCATATTGTCAGAGATATTACGTTGGATGGCGAGCCGTTCAATGTCGATTTGGGGGCCGTCGTGATAGCCCGCATCTTCAAATACCAGTTCCACTACCACCTTGGTATCAGGGTCGATTTCCTGATTTGCAATTAAGTCTACTTGACCGAGACGAAATGAATTTTTCTCTTTTTCATCGCTTGAGGTATAAAAACTAACGTCCCCGAATAAATCGAACTCTACCGCTTTTACTAGAGTAGAATAGGAAAAGGTAATTATTATTGCGACTCTGATTGCTGTTTTTACTAATGATGATTTATGACAATATGGTTGATGCGACATAGTATCCATTACCTTTCCATGTTTTTATTTTATATTCTTCCGTGTTAATAGCTATTTCTGCGTAGCTTGCCAAATGTAGCAATATGCAAAATAGTTTATCGATAAACAGTCTATTATTGTAGTCTCGCCGTCCTCTGTTATGCTCCTCAGTGCATGCCATTTTTGTTGCACTAACGGACGTTATAAAATTTAGTATTTTAATAAGAGAACCGTGCTAGCTTCCATGTGTATACACATAGTTCAAGCATGCGCTGGGAAGCTGTGTGATAATCATTTTTAATTATTCTCAATTGGTTTTATTATTAGGATTTAGTCTAGCAGGATAATTTAGAAAAACACCGTAGTACGATTGTTAATATTAACAGAAGAAGTAGAGTATAAATTTTGTCAACGTGGTGATTAGGTTAAACGCGGGCGATGGATTTCGTTACGACCGACCCTGTCGGTGGTAAGCTGTTCTTTCTAACTGGGTTTTATGTAATTAAATGGGTGCTAGGTAAATAAGATTATCCGTATAAAGCGACAATGGAAAAATTGCAGTTACTAATAGATAAACCATAATAAGAAACACTATTATTTGAAAAAGTGTAGGATTATCGTTTACGAATAAACGAGTGCTCGTTAATATTCACTACAATTCATACACCCATCGAATAATATCGTTCTGCAATCGCGTCGCAGATTTCGTATGTGCCTTTGGGTGATTGTGTAACAATACGACGACATAGCGTTTTCCATTTTTCGCCATAACATAACCTGCCATCGATTGCACAAAATCTAATAACCCGGTCTTAATGTGTGTTCGACCTTGTAAGGCTTGGCCTTTAAATCGATTCGCCATCGTGCCGTCGTAGCCGGATACGGGTAGCGAAGATATAAATTCTGGCATATAAGGTTGTTGAAAAACATAAAGCAATAGTGTACCTAGAAACTCGGCGCTCACTCGGGTTTTGCGAGACAAACCCGCACCATTATCGAACTGTAGGGAGGAATGATCTAAGCCTTGTTGATCTAACCAATTATTAACAGCGATTATGCCCTTAGTCGTTGTACCTGGTATGCCAAGCTGCTGCGCCCCCATCGACAGCAGCAGTTGCCGCGTCATGACATTATTACTAAATTTATTGATATAGCGTATTGCCTCACTGAGCGAAATAGATTCATCACTCAGTATAGGGTTCGAATTGACTTCCATTTTGCGAGCCAAAATCTGACCCGAAATACTCCCACCAATTTGTCGCCATAGTGGTAAAAAGTAGTGGCGAAAGTGATCTTGAGTCTCGGTGACGCGGCGATAAAGCGTTTTTTTGTCACAGGCTTTGGCATAGCGCCCCGTAAATTTAATTTGTAACTCAGTCGCGACTGTTTGGGTGCTTATATTAAGGCGTTTTTGCCAGGAACCGCAGCGACCCTTGCTTAGTTTTACGTTATTTTTTATGTGTAACTTCGGTGAAGAGGGAAAGGCGGTGATACTTACTTTATTGTTGCTGTGAGAGAAATGAAATTCTGTCGCCTGAAAGCCTATCAATAACGCATTTGGGCCGACATTGTAGGTTCGATAGGGTTGGCTATCGAAGGAGGCATAATTGATTTGACCAGGATCGAAGTAAGAATTATCAAAGTAAACATTTCCTTGAATGTCCGTGACGCCGTAAATGGCGATACGATTTAACAATCGCCAAAATCTTTCCGGTGTTAAATAGGGATCACCGTTACCTTTAAAATAGAGGTCACCTGTTATAGTAGCTTCTTTGATACTTCCTGTATATGATACATCTGTCGACCACCGATAACCTGATCCCAGTATACCCAATGCCGCCGCAGTGGTGACTAATTTAATCACCGATGCAGGGTTTAACGCCTGCTTAGCATGATAAGAGACAATCGTCTGCTTGTCATTTACACTTTGAATAAACAAACCGATTCCATTATTCGAAAATCCATTTTTCTTTATCGCCTTGGATAAGTCTAGCGGTAAAGTATCCTGCGCGGCTAAAGACAAAGGCAGGAAAACTAAAACAAAAAACAGACGGTAAATGGTTTTAGAAAGTTTACGGATATTTTTCATATAGGAGTTCCGGTTAGCATCATCGCCATATAGGCCGAACAATAGTAATAATGTTAAAATAAAGCACCGTGATGTCAGTCTTGATTTTCTTGAGGATTTTTACGTCGTTGATAATATTGTACGATTACAGGTATTAGCGTGAACAAACCTAAAACAACCAGGGCAATAGCGATACGGGTCGTATCCTCAGAGGCCATTTCAGCACCGAAGTGTGCCAAAATATAGCTTGCCGGAATTATGCCAGCAAAGGTAGCTATTGCGAAGCGCCAGAATGTAATATGCGTCATACCGGCAGCGTAACTGATGACATCAAACGAGAGAAAGGGTAGTAGCCGGGAAACGAAAATGATCACCATTAAGGAATTTTGTGATCCGACCAAGGTTTTTTTAAGACGTCCACCCATCCAGTCGTTGATCATATCCACACCCGACAGGCGTGCAATATAAAAGGCGATAATGGCACCTATTTCTGCCCCAGTGGCGACATAGAGGGCCCCTTCGTAATGCCCGTATACCGCCCCGGCTGCTAAGGCGATCGGTGCGCTAGGCAAAGGACTGATGACGATCGCGATCGTCATTAACGCCATGACAATTACAGGTCCGGCTAAACCTAGGCCGATGATCCATTGCTTCACCGCCTCGCCGTCTTTAAAAAAACTGAGGTAGTCGCTTTGCGAAATTACAAAATAGGCTATGACCAGGCAGAGTACAATAATACCTAAGGCAAGCAATGATCGTTTTTTCTTTTTCGGTTTATTTTCCATTTCGGCTCAGATACTACTGCTGAAACCTATTGTTGGCAACTGGCATAACTATTTAGTTATGCTTATTGGTGGATACGCTGTGCATATCTACGTTAGCGATGACGCTGTTTTCGACACAGTGATGACAGCATATTAAGACAATTCATAACACTATATATATTTTGACAGCTTGTATTCTAGTGGTAAGCTAGCGATCCTTAATAGATGTAAACTCACTTAGGTTGTTGAAATTACGGCATGAACAGATTATCTCAATTACTACATTCACGGCTACAGCAAGCAATCGCCCAGAGTTTTGGTGATGATTACCGACAGATCGATCCATTGTTGCGTCCGACACAGGACCCTAAATTCGGGGATTTCCAGTCGAATGTCGCGATGAGCCTCGCTAAGCGTTTACAGCGTAATCCACGCGAGGTGGCCACGGACATTATATCTGCTGCCAAGTTAGATGATATATGCGAATCTGCACAGATCGCCGGCCCTGGTTTCATCAATCTACGATTTCTACCCACCGCTATTTCGCAGCAATTAGTGAACCTGCTCACGGATAGTCGCCTCGGCGTCAATCCACGCGAAACCAGCCAAACCGTCGTGGTCGACTATTCTGGGCCCAATGTAGCCAAAGAGATGCACGTAGGACATTTACGTTCGACAGTAATCGGCGATGCCATCGCGCAGGTCTTAGCATTTCTAGGTGATAGGGTGATCCGACAAAATCATATCGGCGATTGGGGCACACAATTTGGCATGTTAACCGAATATTTAATTGAGACTCAATGGAAACCCAGCAAAAATACCGACCAGAGTGACCTGAATACCCTATATAGGGAATCTAAGTGTCGATTTGACGCCGACCCTGAGTTCGCCCAGCGGAGTCGGCAAAGGGTCGTCGCCTTGCAAGGCGGTGATGCACAAACCCTGCAATTGTGGCGGCAACTCGTCACCGAGTCACGGGCATACATCTCGGCGGTATATTGGCGTCTAGAGTCGTCTATGACCGACGCAGATACCCGTGGTGAAAGTAGCTATAACGACTTACTAGCACCTATGATTGATGAGCTTAAGCAGAAAGGACTAACTCAGCAAGACCAAGGCGCGACGGTCGTTTTCCTCGATGAATTCTGTGGTCGTGACAAAAAACCGTTACCACTCATTGTGCAAAAGTCGGATCAGGGTTTTTTATACGCCACTACAGATCTTGCGTGCCTACGCTATAGAATTAGGGATCTACATGCCGAACGCATTATCTATATTACAGATGCCCGACAGAAACAGCATTTCGCAATGGTTTTTAAAACTGCTGAAAAAGTGGGTTGGCTAGGCTCAACTGTCAGCGCAGAACACGTCGCATTTGGTGCGGTTTTAGGCGAAGATGGTAAACCATTCAAGACCCGCAGCGGTGAGACTATTCGTTTAGTCGCTTTAATTGAAGAAGCAGAGCGCAGAGCCTTAGAAATTGTAAGACAAAAAAACCCGGGCCTCGGTGAAGCTGAACAAAACGATATCTCTAAAGCTGTCGCCATTGCTGCCATAAAATACGCCGATTTATCGGGCGATAGAGTCAAGGACTATGTGTTTTCCTGGGAACGTATGTTGGCAATGGAAGGCAATACTGCACCGTACTTGCAGTATGTCTATAGCCGGGTTCGTTCAATATTTCGTAAGGGCATTACTCAGGGAGGAGGGGATATCAAGCTTAGCGACATGACGGAGATTCAACTCGATTCGCTTGTCGAAAAACAGTTGGGTTTGAAAATACTACAGCTTGATGATGTCTTAGGACAAGTTGCCGAACGTTTAGAGCCGCATCGACTATGTACCTATTTATTTGAATTGGCCACACAATTTAATAGTTTTTATGAAGCCTGCCCCGTACTCAAAGCAGACAGCCTCAATCAAACAAAATCTAGATTGATCCTGTGTGACCTCACCGCCAGGACGATAGCGCTCGGTTTAGGCCTGCTAAATATTCGGGTATTGGAGAAAATGTAACCACAATTGAAGTTTTTTATCTTATATTCAGACTACATTAAGTACGTAACTAACAGAAATATATAGATTATTACATGCTCACTCGGAGGCAATGCTTCATAATCGATCTACACTGATTGTGATTCTTAACTCGCGATGATTATTAAAGTAACACCAACCTTGGCCGATTTACAAACCAGGGTGTTTGAATTTCGTCATGCATCACTGTGCTGTTTCGTTTCGTGGCTGCCGAAAGAAGTAGAGGACAGATTACTAGTCGCATAAGTACAGGCGCACGGAGAATAAGAATAAAACCAATCTCGAGTCGTGTCCGGGCATAAACGGCACAAGGTAGCCGTGTAATGAAGAAAATCTTCCTAACAACACCCATTCAAGATAAACACCAAAATCCCGCCGTCGAGTTAAATCCTAGCAATCTTGAGTGTACACTCAGGGGGCTTAGATCCTCGGATATGGTCGAGACCGTCAGAAGATTAGATGAGGCATTAACGGCCTTTAATGAGCTTAGAATACCTGCTGCAGATCGACTGAAACTTCTTGAGATATACCACAACGCCTTTCAAAAATTGTTGCAAGGATTCGACGAAATGCGTATTGCTCAACTTAAAGTACCGGCACAGCAAAAACAGCAGCTTTCCAATAATATCATGTGGCTACATATCAAGCTGTCACACGGCTACAAAATAATTGTCAAAGATTATTTGGGTAGCCGAGTTAAAACAGACCAGCCTACTTATTTATTATTGGCCGTATTTCGTGCGATGGAGCAAACCATGGTAAGTTTAATTTATTCTTACCGTTTCGGCTTTGATACCCCACCCTTAACCTATTTAGATTTACATCAACTGTATGCATTTACAGAATATCATGCATTACTCAACAAACCCGTTAAGGCGGCTTCCGGTTATGCCAAAACTCCAACAATTGCTAGCTACTATACTTTAGCTTTGTTTTTTACTAGTATCGATCCAAGACAATACGAATCTTATACTTTGGAGGTTTTATTCCTGGCTTTACAACCATTTTCATTTAAATGTTCAGTCTCGCGGTCATTGCAATCGAATAGAGCATCATATATCTATAAGATAAATCTCAACGAAAATAAAGCACCGACTATAGTCGGTGCTAAGCAAAACAATGAGAAACGAAAGAGCACCCGATATTTGATTATGGATAATTTCATCGCAGAGATCTCTGGGTGGTTAGAAGACAATAAGGAAAATAAAAACACCTTGCTTATCGAACAGGAACTCGAACTTTTCCCCACTTTACTAACTCGATTAAATCATAATTTCAGTAACAATAATTTTATTAAAAACAATCCAGCCTTAGCTGAAATTGACTCGGAATTCAAAAGTAAAGATCAAGTCACATTAATCATCGGCCTTGAGTCCATAGATAATTTGTTACGCATGCAGTTAATCGATTTGAATTTTAGACTAAATTGTCATCTGTCGAGCTGGACTGTGCTGGCAGAATCTTCCTCAGGGTGTGAGTTGGCGAGCCACGTCGATAAGGTGACCGAGGAATTTTCGCTGGGTGAGTTGATCGCTACCGTGTCGAGTGACAATAATGACCAGTCAATTGAACTAATAACGATTGCACATATTCGCAGTCTGCAACAATTGGAATCGGGGCAGGTAGTGCTAGAGTTAGAATATCTTCCGGGATGCGCGCATCCATTTACCTATTTACAGATGTCCGTGGAAGGTGAGATAAACAATGCAGTATCTACGACTGGTATTTATCTAGAGGATGAGGTCGACAACGGCAATGGACCCATGATGATTTTGAATAGAAGACATTACCAGCCATCACAGCGCTATATGATAAAAGCCGCCGAGAAGGTTTGCACCCTTGAAGCTACAAAACTTGTGCGCCAATCACCCAAATATAGTTACTTTCATTATAGTATATTGCAGGAGCAGCGCACCGAGAATGTGGGTGCAAATTCCACAATCAAGATTGCAGTCTAGTAGCGTGTGATGGCGATACTTAAGTGACCAATAGCATCGCATTATACTTCCGGAGGATGGGAGGGTGTTGAGAGTATAAACCAAGCAGCAAAAATGATACTTGCAGTCGCAATCAATAAGATAAGAATGGAAAGGTTTGACCAAAAATAGAGATAGATCAAACTAAGCGACATTGACAGTATGGCTACAATCTTTACAGCAAGGGGGATGACACGAAATTTATGCCACTGTTGCAAGGGTGGACCAAGGAATTTATGATAATATAGCCAATGATGGAATTGCGGTGAGCTGCGAGAAAAACACCACAATGCCAACAGCATAAATGGCGTGGTGGGGATAACCGGTAAGAATGCACCGATTAAGCCCATTAGGAAAAACAAACAGCCCAATATGAAATAGATTGGACGCATACTGATTAGTAACTATTCAATTACATAATATTCGTGAATGAAATATCATCATATTCGCACAGCACACCCGAACAATCAATTTTCATATTATGCAAAAACGAAGACTACTTCGAACACTATTTTCTCCGTTGCTGAAGATATTCGAATCTGGCACTGAACCTTTTGTCCACAAATCATCGAATAGAACAATATTGATTGTCGTCGGTTGCCTTTTTTGTGGTTTGGCGGCATTTGGACTCTGGTTGGCGCTGGGCGCAGACCCGGGATACTTATTGCCTGTATTTATATTCGGTGGTGCTGGAATAGTGTGTTTGCTCGTTGGACTGCTAGGGACGGATCGGGCGGTAGCTAAACTGTGGGGTTCTAAGTCATAAAATATTATCGTATTTTATGACTTAATTCCACCACTACCCATGATCAATATCGATCCGTTTTACCTGTGCGTCCGATGTCTCTTTACGAGAGATAGTGATTGTCAATATACCTCTATTCATGCTCGCGCGGATAGACTCAACGTCCGCATCGTCCGGTATGGCAAGCACACGTTGAAATGCACCATAGTGGCGTTCGATACAGTAGAAGTGTTTGTCCTTTTCTTCGGTTTTTTGCTGCTTGTTTCCGCTAACAACTAGTACTCGGTCTTTCAAATCAATGGACAGGTCTTCTTGATCCATACCCGGAGCTTCCAGTGTAATGGTATACAGTTTATCATCACAGGCGACATTAATATTTGCCGAAAAAGATTGCATAAAACTGTCGTCTATTCCCATACTTGGAAATAGGGAACTAAATTCCCCCGGAAATCCGAATCCGCGAAATAGCTCATTACGTAGTTTATGAACGTCCGTTAATGGGCAAGCCGACTTTAGAAAATTACCCTGTTTAACCGCAGCGATGTCTTTGTGGACGGGTATCGAATGCTCGTGTTTAAACCAATTCCAAGGATTTAATTTCTGCAGTTCCATGATAGCACCTCCTCTGCAAATGCAAACCCTACATAATTTTCATAATTATTTTCCGTATGTTCGCCCCTCCATGGTTCATAGCGGATAGAGGGGCGTCGAACCGATCCATTTAAGCAGCTTTTTTAGGTTCGATCTGTTTTTTAGTCGTCATAGGACTAGATGAAATTTCGATATGTTTAGGTTTCATTGCCTCTGGCATTTGTTGTTTTAGCTCAATCGTGAGCAGGCCGTTATCTAGTTTAGCACCTGTGATTTCGACATGATCGGCTAAGTTGAACTTGCGTTCAAAAGTTCGAGAAGCGATACCCTGATAAAGATATCGATGGCTGTCTTTTTCCTCTTCTCTCTTTTCGCCTTTGATCGTTAAAACACCCGCCTCTACAGATATATCGATTTCGTCTTGCGAAAAACCCGCTAGCGCCAATGTCACCGCATAACGGTCTTCATCGGAGCGTTCTATGTTATACGGTGGGTATGACGTGGCGACGTGTCCGGTTCGATATGCGTTATCGAGCAATGATTCAAGATGATCAAAGCCGACACTACTACGGTAAAGGGGTGTTAGGTCTAGAGTTGTCATGACATATCCTCCTATTGAAGCAATACGTAAAATAAGCATCCCTGTCACTAAGCACGTGCTAGATAGCCTCGTACTTATTGTTTCGATCCTTCTACTCATACAAATGGAGGCAATAAAAATAAATTCAAGCACAAATTACAATTAAATACCTATAACATACAATAGGTTATAAAGTTATTTTTATGTTTTATATAGCATCGCGATGTGTTGAGACTCGAACCTTAAGAATGCCGAAAATACGTCGCTATATCAACGTATACCCATAGGGCTAATTAGTAACAGGGACATCACATGCGCTGGTTCTTAGCTTTAAGTATTCGCTGGAAACTTCAGATCGGATTTTTCATGGTCACTATGGTGACCACCATTTTCAATCGTCTATTAGCATCCAATGAATTAGGTAAGATGACCGAGATCGCCAGGATTAATAATGTGGCGACAGACGTTATACAACAGCTCCAGGCCAGTCACGATGCCTACATATTTAATTCTTTTTGGGAATCAGGCCTTGAATTTTTGATACAATTTTTCATTATCGGTGTAGTCGCGACAATTTTTGTTCGACCCATCCGAGGTCTTTGTAATGCCTTGAAATCTGTTCAGAATGGAGATCTCACCAAAGAGGTTCCGGTCACATCTTTAGATGAAATCGGCATACTAGAAAATAGTTTTAATAATATGTTGCGCAAGCTGAATGAAATTATGCGCAGCGTACAAGATAGCGGAAAAGGCATGGGGCAGTCTGCATTCCAAATTTCAAAAATTTCTCGAGAAATTTCGGAAGTGAGTCGAGATGAAGAAAGACGCTCAGAGGAGGTTTCTGAAGCTACGGCCAAATTACATGCCATTTCAGAATCTGTAAAACTATCTGCACAGAAAGGTATGGAGCTTGCGCGAGAAACTGAGCAACGTGCCAAACAGGGTACACAGACGGTGCAACTCAATATCGAACAAATGAATCAAACTGCGAGTAAAGTGAATCGTGCTTCGACGGAAATAAGCGAGCTTGCAGTCTCGGCGGAAAAAATAAATATCATCGTAAATACCATTAGTACAATAGCTGATCAAACAAATTTACTGTCATTAAATGCCGCCATAGAGGCCGCAAGAGCGGGTGACGCCGGACGTGGATTTGCGGTCGTCGCCGATGAGGTACGTAACTTAGCCGTGCATACGTCGAGCTCCTTGGGCGAAATTAAGACTATAGTAGAAACGCTCACCGGTAAAGTGGGGCAAGTCTCTGAGACCATGGATGATGTCGTCAAACAAGTTACAAGCAGTCAGGATGTCGCTGAAGATACGCGTAATACTATCAAAGAAATGGGCGAACAGGTCAGTGAATCGGCTACCGCTAATAATGAAATATTTGATGCGAGTCATAGCCAACTAGAACACCTGGAACAACTTCGTCAAACATTAGATAAATTATATGAAACACTAGCTGAAAGTTCATCAAAAGTAGATACGACGTCTACGATCGGAGAACATCTGTTAGGTGTTACCGAACAACTAAATGGCTTGTTGGCAGAATTTACCTTTGAGCACGATGCGAGTATTGAACGCGGACACAACGAACAACGTAATCATCCGCGATTGACGGAACATTTATTGGTTAGCCTAGTATCAAATGGATCGCACCTGGAAGGTGTTAGCAGCGATTTTAGCCTAACAGGTATTCAGATCAAATTAACCGAACCCATCCCCGACAAGGAGAACGTAATTATCGAAATTTTCAAACCTTGTGAAGATGTAAACAAGTATGGAAATCAAAATCCACTGAAGTTTAAGGCTAAAGTAAAATGGGAACGAAGCGATAATGGGCGCTATTATTATGGAATTCAATATGAGGAATTAAGTCACAGCCATAAAAAATTCATACAAGAATGTTTTCAATATTATAATAAAAATCAATTGTACACTGATAGTGTTTCGGGCGTAGCTACATGCTAAAGTTTCAATACATTATCACTACTGACCCGTTTATTATTTTAGTAGAGAGGCCAGATTAATATTAATTAGATTCTCGCAG
>JBGMRO010000002.1:0-27426 GCA_048061555.1 Thiohalomonadales bacterium
GATCGCTATTTATGGCGGAGCTTGGAGCAAACACGTGCATGGCAAGAATGGAACCTGTTGGCAAAAATGCGTGAACTACAGCTACCGGTACCTCACCCCGTAGCGGCGCAAGTGAAACGACAAGGGATGTTTTATCGTGCCGACCTGATTACTCAAAAATTAGACAATAGTAAATCTGTGGCCGATATTTTACGTAAAAAAGAACTGACTCGAGAGAACTGGAAGCAGATCGGTGAGACGATTTGCCAATTTCATGATCACGGTATTTATCATTCCGATTTGAATGCCCACAATATAATGATTATTAATGAAAAGGATGTCTATTTGATAGATTTTGACAAATGTGGTGAACGTGAGCAGGCCGAGACATGGCGTCAGGAAAACCTGGCCCGATTGAATAGGTCCCTATTGAAGCTGAAGGCGATGCACCAGGAGTTCTTTTTTAGTGAGAACGACTGGGCCTTATTACTAACGGGTTATGGCTAACTAGTGCTCGTTCATAAACGAGGATATTTTCCCAAGATCGACTGCTCTAATGCATCCATGCATTCGCAGCATAAGGCCATCCATGGCCAAAAGGCGTACCGATTTTTTAAAGCACAACGCAGATATTGGGGAAATAGACCGTTTGTGGATGGGCACTAACGGGTTATGGTGCGGGGACTAAGTAGGGTTGGATAATCTCAATATATTGTTCCACGACTGCGCTGAACTGCGACATGGTTTGCTTAGCATTATTACCGAGCACTGCGGCGCGGTGAGGGTCTTGTAGTAGTTGTTGGAGATGCGTATGCAGCTGGGATACGTCTTCACATTGAATCAATCCATCTGCCTGTAGCAGTAGTTCGCACTCGTCAGAAAAATTTTCCATTGACGGACCGCAAATGATTGCCTTTCCTAGCTGAGCGGGTTCTAGTATATTATGGCCGCCGTGTTTTACAAAACTTCCCCCGACAATAACCAAGTTAGCGAAGGCCAGAAAATTAGTCAGTTCGCCAAAGGTATCGGCGAGATAAACCCTTGTATCGGGTTGAATAGCATCTCCCAGGCTTCGAATAGCCACATTCGCGGTATATTTAGTGATAATTTTGGTGATTTTTTTACGTCGACGAGGATGGCGTGGGACGATGACTAATAGATAATTATCGTACCCCGGGTGCTGCCACATACGGGCAAACTGCTCTTCCTCATTATGATGAGTCGAAAATGCGACGATATAGGCTTGTGTTAAAATGGGTTTCATTTTTTCAATATCACAAAGCGATGGGCTGAATTTTAAATTTCCGACTACTTTTACGCGTTCGTTGCTAACACCCAGGCTTATGAATCTATCACCGTCGAGGCGAGAGCGCGCTAATACCGTGTCGATTTTTTTAATGCAATCACGATATAAATCCAAAATCCAATGGGGCGCGTCCAGTGTGCGGTGGGAGATACGCCCATTGACAGTGATTAACGGTATGTCTTGGGCGTTTATCGCATTATATAAATTTGGCCAAATTTCTGTTTCGATGATAAGCGCCGCTAAGGGTCTTGTGCTCGATAAAAAACGGTTGACAGCGTAAGTCCAATCTATCGGCAGATAGCAGGCACCACATAAGCCGCTTAAACGTGTTTTAATCGTCTGAAATCCCGTGGGAGTGGTCGTGGACATTAAGATTTGTTGATTGGGAAATTCTTGCCGCAGAGCCTTGACTAAGGGTATGGTAGCGATCACTTCACCGACAGATGCTGCATGAATCCAGATGGGTTTGTCAGATCTGTACCATTTTCCTATGCCGAGTCGTTGTAGCAGGAAGCGCAAATCGAGGTGGCGTACCGCAATCCACAGTACATATAAAGTCAGGGGTAGATATAATACGATTAAAATGACTTGATAACGCAGCTTGGCGGTCTTGATATCATCCCGACTATCGCTCATACAGGCTTTCCTCACCGGGTGGGCGTGTCTTAAAGCGACGGTGTTGCCACAGGTATTGACCCGGTGATTCCCTTATCTGATTTTCTATAATTTTATTTACGAGGGTAGCATCTGCGACAGGGTCGTTTGAAGGGAAGTTTTTCAATGCGGGTAGTATTTTTAAATCATAACCTTTATTGTCTCTGCGGCGACTAACAGAATACGGTACCACTAAGGCGTTGGCTATTTTTGCAAATCGTGAGGGTGCCGTAATGGTAGCGGCGGGTATGCCAAAAAAGGGTGCAAATACACCGCGACTGATACCTAAATCTTGGTCAGGTGCATACCAGCAGGTTAACTTATTCTTTAAGGCGCGAATAAAACCACGCAAGTCGTCTTGCGAAATAGCGCTTCCATAGCGGTTTTCTCGAGCGTTGGTTATTACCGTATTCAATACTCGATTGCGATTAGGTTTATACATGAACGCAAGCTGTGTGTAACTTGATAATAGACGCCCACTGATTTCAGTGCTGGTAAAATGCCCGCTCAGCAATAGTATGCCGCGTTGTTGTCTTTCCGCATCGCGTAAATTTTCAAGCCCTTCAATGTGACACAACGCGGCTAATTTCTCATCACTAGCCCACCATGACATGGCTGTCTCAAATAGGGATATACCGACAGAGTGGAACGACTCACGCACCAGGTCAGATCGCTGTCGCTGCGACAACTCTGGAAAACAAAGTTTGATATTGGTGCTAGCGATCTCGCATCGTCTGTGCATAAACCAATAACTCAGCTGGCCCAAGGCGCGGCCTATGCTGATCAATAGCGGATAGGGCAGCCGCACCAGTAGACGTAGACAAATGAGACCAAATTTTGTCCCCAATTGACCTGGCGGTAGTGATTTTTCCTGGGTGGACACTCACTGCTTCCTGAATGACAAGCAAAAAAAAATCACTTCAGCCAATTTGTTATCTGCTCGAGATCTTGCGCCGAGACATCGCCAGCGGCTTGTCTAAGTTTTAAGTTATCAATGACCAAGGTATAGCGGGCCTGGGCGTGAGAATTTTGCGAGAAAAACAATTCTCGACGAGAGATCAATACATCAACCGTAGTCTTGGTGCCCACCTCAAAGCCCGCTTCGGTGGCACTTTGCGCACTCTCTCGAGAAATGACTGCCTGTTTCAGCGCCTTGACACGGCTGATGCCCGCAATCACATTCATATATGACTCACGTGCCGTTCGTTGTACGGAACGCCGCGCCTGCTCCAGGTTTTGTTTTGCTTGAGATAGTTGAAAACCGGCTTGGCGAACTCTCGATCGTGTTGCACCACCTTCGTATAATGAATAACTCAAATTCAAATTAGCGGAGGTTCCGGTTGAATCAGATTTTTTAATAAAAATCGAATCTGATTCGTTTACATTGGCGTCGTAATTTACGGTTAAATTTAAGCGAGGATAGTAACCCGCTCGTGCGAAATTGATATTTTCTTTGGCGATAGTTATACCTTGGGCAACTGACCGGATAATAAAACTTTGCTTAATGGCTAGATCAGTCCATTTATCTATATTGGCTGGTTTCGGTTCCAGTAACGGCGTATCTTCCAATAGATGGGCGAGATTGTCGTGATAACGGCCCGTGACCTCGCGTAGAGACTCTCGCGCATTGGCCAAGTCATTTTCGGCCTGTATACCCGTTGCCAGGGAAAGGTCATAGCGTGCTTGCGCCTCGTGTACGTCGGTGATGGCCACGAGGCCGACATCAAATCGTTGTTTTGTTTGGTCGAGTTGGCGGGCGATCGATTCGAGCTCTGCCTTCGCAAAACCGACCCCATCTTCGCCTGCCAAGACAGTAAAATATCGTACGGCGACCTTGATGATCAGTTTATGTCGTGCGGTGACAAGATTGGCCTGCGCCTGCAATACGCTGGCATCGGCTATATCACTGAGGACAAAGTTTGTATAATTATAAAGTGGTAGGGACAGTTGCGCGCCGTAGCCGGTGGATTTGGGTTTAGTGGATCGTGTTACCGTAGTTTCCGTGAGCCTTGGTGGATCTGCCGATGGGGCTGGGGGTAGAGTGGTATCGGATGTGCTATCTGATTGGCTACCATTTGCGCTAAGCGTTACTGTTGGCAAATAATTCGCCAATGCAATCGACAGTTCTTCTTCGGTGGCATTTTCTATCTCTATCGCGGCCAGGTACTCCGGGTCATTCACCAAGGCAAGATTATAGATATCGAGCACGGTCTCTGCAAAGCTTGGACTACTAAAAAGGAGCAGGGCGAGTACAAAAAAAGAATGAATTTTCATAAGTCGTCTAATGGTTAGTTGTGTGATAAATAGTTAAGAAATAGGCGTAGATAGCGGCTTGTCGTCCGGGTTACTCAAAATACAAATTTTTGCGGCATTTCCACGTTTTCGAGTGCAGGCAATACCGTTTCGAATAAACACTCGCGTTGAAACTCCGTAGCGGCGATGCGTTTGATCAGGTTGACTGACATATTAGGTTGCTCGCCTTCTACGACAAAGAGTCTGCCATTGATGGCCAATTGGTTCTCTAGGACATCTGTGTGTAAGGGCAGGGACCCGGTCACCGCGATGACATCATAGGGGGCCTCGTCAGGCCAACCTTGGACGCCGTCTTGATTTAATATGGTCACATTATCGACGTTTTGTTCAGCGAGTCTTTTTTCCGCGCTATTTTTTAAAGACTCATAAATCTCTAGACTCCACACATGGCGGCCCAATTTCGCTAACAAGGCAGTGAGAAAACCGCTGCCGGTACCAATCTCTAATATTTTATCTGTCGAGGTGATCGAAAGCGCCTGTAGTAGTCGTGCCTCCATGATAGGGCTCATCATAGTTTGCTGGTGTTCGATAGGAATGCTTATGTCGGCAAAGGCGAGTTGCTTGTATTCCTTAGGCACGTAGAGCTCTCTCGGCACGCTGGAGATGACGTCCAGGACGTGCGGGTCTAGTACCTCGGCAGGTCGAATCTGTTGCTCGATCATATTGAAGCGTGCTTGTTCTGTACTTACTTTATCCATGGTTTACCCTGTTCAATGCCCGATTATTATGTTCATGCAGTGTACTAAACCTATTCGAAAGTTTCTATCGAGCGTGTTAGAATTCCCGCCCGGTACCATTCATTTAGAAATAAAAAATTAGGTTGAATAGTTGATATTTTTACCGCGCAGCATACGCTATTTAGGCATCATTGTCTTGATCCACGTAACGGTTTTTTCATTGCTGCGTGTGTTACTTTGGCGCTATTTTGATAGTCCCAGTGACCCTTTGTCCGGCATGGATAGCGCACAGGCACTCTATATAGGTTTTAAGTATGACCTTCGCGTAATACTGTTAGTCTTATTACCCCCGTTACTGTTGGGGCTGCGTGGGCCACTACGGCTGTTTAGTCCCTGGGGGAAGCGGGTCTGGCTGAGTTATTTTGTGATTGTGTTTTATATGATCATTACGCTCTCCGCGCTCAACTTTGGTTACTACGCCTATCTACAGCAGCCTTTGAACGCAACCATATTGCGTTTTTTTGGCAACCCTATGATATCTCTGACAATGTTGTGGCAAAGCTATCACATTGTTTTGATTATGTTGGGATTAATAACCGTTACTGCTGCGTATTTTTGGATTATACGTATTGCCTACGAGCGATTACAGGATGCACCCCAAAAGGACTATCGCCGACGCGGTAATATCGTACTCGGCAGCGTGATCTTCGTGCTCGTGGTAGGCGGATTGTACGGAAAATGGTCATATTATCCGCTGCGCTGGAGCGATGCCTATTTTTCTCCGCACCCCTTTGTCGCGGCTGTCAGTGTCAATCCGGTCTTACATCTCTATACGACTCTGAAAAATAGGCAAGTGACCTATAGTAAAAAAGAGGCGCAACGTTATTACCCACTAATGACAGATTATTTAGCGATAGACCAGCCTGATTCTGAAGCCCTATCCTATGTACGCCACCGAGAGGGGGGGGCGCTTGCACACAAACGTCCGAATGTCATCTTGGTCTTATTGGAGTCTTTTGCCAGTTACAAGACGAATTTGAGTGGCAACCCGTTAAATGCGACGCCCGTTATTGCAGACGTGGCGGCGAATGCAATCTATTTTCGTAATTTCTTTGTACCACATACGGGCACCGCTCGTTCAGTATTCACCACGATTACCGGGTTACCCGATGTCGAGGTTACCAAGACCTCGTCAAGAAACCCGCTGGTCGTCAATCAGCACAGTATCATGAATGATTTTGTGGACTATCAGCGTTTGTATTTTATTGGTGGTAGCGCGAGTTGGGGCAATATCCGTGGGCTACTCGCCCACAATATTGATGGACTGCAATTATATGAGGAGAATAATTACGAGTCACCGCGCAACGACGTATGGGGGATATCGGATCTGGATCTATTTATAGAAGCGAATAAGGTCTTGGATAGGCTTTCTAGCTCACAAAAACAACCTTTTTTTGCCATAATTCAGACATCGGGCAACCACCGGCCTTACACTATCCCAGACGATAAACACGGTTTCGTCTCTAGTCATCTCGATAAGGCCCAGCTCATCAAGCATGGTTTTGCTTCTCTGGCGGAATATAACTCGTTTCGGTTTATGGACTATAGTGTGGGTTATTTTCTCCAGCAGGCCAAACAAGCGGGTTATTTTGATAATACCCTGTTTGTATTTTATGGTGATCATGGTATCCATGCCGATACCGGGGCCCATATCCCGAAATGGGAGCAACAGTTAAGTATCCAGGGGCTGCGGGTGCCGCTATTGTTTTATGGGCCAAAACTTATTCCAAGGGCACAAATTATTGATACGATTGCCAGTGAAATGGATGTGCTGCCAAGCATCGCGGGATTAGTTGCAAAACAATATATGAATACTACACTGGGTAGAAACCTGTTTGATGACCGCTATGCACAGAGCCGTTATGCGTTTACGGTGACCCACGGAAATGGCCTAACACTGGGTTTGCTCAATCAGGAATTTTATTATCAAATGCATGAAACAGGTAGCAACAGGAACTTATTTCAAATTCGTGCTGGCGATAAGTTTGTCGAGGATGCAAGAAAAAACGTTATAAAAGATTTCCCAGAGCAGGCCCAAAAATTCGCGACCATGACCGAGGCCTTGTTTGAAACCGCCAAATACATGCGATATAACAATAAAGCTTATAAGATGACCCCTGTACGAAATAAAGTGGATGCCACGAAGTGAAACCTCTCGGCAAGAAAATTAAAATAGTTCTATCCGGTCTTTTTGTGATTGCTGCGTTGAGTATCGCTATTTTTCCAGCACAGCAACAGATCGTTAGTCCACGTTTGACCCTGCCAGTGATAAAACTCGCCGGGCAATCGTTTGAAATTGAAGTGCGTCACTCGGTAGGTTTTAGTTTCTCTGACTGGCAGGTGGGCTTGATCGATTATAAAGGTGATGCCGTTGCATTGCCGGTATTGGACACGTCGATCGGTTTTGGGGTTTCCAGGCTAATCGTCAGTTTGCCGCAGTCGATGGTGACGGGACAATACACACTGGTGCTCGGTGATTCTCTACCCAGCAATACGCTGTTTAGTAAGAACGCAGTCTATGTGCGTGACCACATGCCTGAAGATATTTCGATTATTCAATTGGCAGATTTACCAACCCTAGGTGGAGATGAAAGTGGGGATAAGGCATTAGAAGGTATAATTGAAGAGATCAATATCATCAATCCTGACGTCGTCTTGTTTAGTGGAGATCTGGCCTATGGCGGTAGCTGGGATCAGTACCGGCGTTTGCTAGCATTGCTCGAACAACTTGAAGTACCACTCATCACCGTGCCGGGCAACCATGCCTATTATGGATGGGCGGGTTATCTTAGTTTACTCGGTAGACCCTACCACCAGGTCGAGTTGGGTGATTATCAATTTATTGGTCTGAATAGTGGTCACGGGCGTGACCAGATGACCATGAGTCAGCTACGCTGGCTGGAGACTACCGTGAGTCAATCTCCGGCCAAGCATCGTATCTTACAATTACATCACCCAATACATCATCCGGAAGATTTAGGCGGCTATTTGCGCGCGAATCGACACAGATTATTGCGGATTATCGAACAGAGTGAGGTCGCCATTGTATTATCGGGACACTGGCATGGCGATTCGGTTTATGACGATACCGGTACACTGCGTACCGACAGCTGGGATTTTACAGGCACTCCATTCGTAGTAACGACCACGGCGGGTGCGGACCTTCGCCCGAACTATTCGAACTCACCGTTGCACTTTGGGTATCGGTTGATACGTTTCGTCAATGGTGTATTGGAAAATTACACCTATGATTACGATGGCGATGGAAGCAGGGATGCGACAAGTTCCATTCCTGTCGGCAAGTTAAAGGTCGTGCCACGTGGGCGTTATGGCGTCGGTGTACATAACGAGCTTAACGAAGGTTTTCTAAATGCCCGCGTAAAGATACATATACCCGATGCGGACAACAATTATCTACCAAACCGAGGCAAGGTCGAAAACGTGATAAGAAAAGACGGCGAATCCATTTATTCGATCTTGGTCGATATACCCGCTAATCGCAAGACTGCCATATCTATGGTGCAAGAAGGTTACAATGATTAAGACGTTATTAGCTTACCAGTTTGTATTTTTATTGGCTCCTGCGCTGATCATTTCCATGGCCGTATTTGGCTCTGATTTCAAGGGGCCGACGGGCTGGGTGCATGTCGTCGCCTGGTCGATTATTTCAATATTGCATATATTACGTCGCTGGTGGGCGGCCAAAGTATCGGCTGGCATAATGCGGATATTATTGATCATTGCTATCCCCATAGGCGTGCTCGCCTATCGGCAGATCCATCTCGATATCTGGGACGAACATAATCTATCACAAGCAATATTGATCAGCTTGCTGGCCGTATTGGCGTATCTCGGCAGTGTGTTCGCCACGCTTGCGGACGATGGCAGCGAGAGTGGCCACTTTAGCGATAAATATCAGCTTGAGATGGTCCTGATTATATTTTCCGTGTGTTGGCTGGTTGCGCTGATGTATCCGCAGATTGCCTTTTTTGCGGTTGTGTTGATATTGGGCTTGGCGGCAATTTGGCTTTCCTGGTCACGCCGAGTGCAGGCACGGGCAAGTTCGATAGACGATAAATTCACAATCTTAGATAAAACCCAGGATACAAAATACTGGGGGATCAGGTACCTGGTGTTCGTGCTGTATCTCGATGCCGGTTTGGTGGTCTGGGACTATAAGGTGAATCTGGTCTGGGCTGGGCATCTGGCGGTGGTATTGTTGGCCGCGGCCTTGGGCGTATTGTTTAGCCGATTTTTGAGTGGCCGGCAACTAGCCGATCACAAACGTCAACTCTTTTGGGTCTACATGTTGGTGGGCATCAATATGGCCGTGGCGATGAGCATACCGACCTATGTTATTAGTACCGTGCATACGTTTCTGCTCGGCCTAGGTCTGGGGGTCGTAATTGCTCACTTGAGTGCGAGCAAGCAAGGGCAGCCGGCGCTGCTACACATTACAGCCTTGTGGCCTTTTGTCGTTTTAGGCCTAGTCGTCGGTTATGCCTTTTATGCACAGCTGAGTCTGGCGGCTTGGCGTATTCTCTTTGTGATACCGCTACTCATTATCGCCGTGAAGATAATCTTAAAGACACGCGCCGCAGTACAATCTCCGTCTTAGTATGGAGCGCTACACGACACTGGCATGCGTTGCCTGTGTAACACTCAACATACTTATATTCCCTGAAAATTGATGCGTCTATACAAAAAATTTTTCAGATTGGTAGGAACTATCGATCCATGAAAAGCGTTTATTATATAATTGAAATTGCTTTGTGCCTATTCATGTGGTTCTACTTTGCCTTAAAAAGGACTTTAAAATCACTTTAAACCGTGTATAGTAATATTTATGGGTTGACTACGGCGCTTATTCTTCATTTTTACCGTCGAGCTTAACCTGCAAATTTAGTCGTGCCGACAAGGTAATTAAAGTTTGTATTTTGCTAGCAGTTATTGCCTTATAAGTAATACGTAAGATTATGACCGGTAATCACGTAAGTAGTAAGAAGGGCGCTGCGGCGTGCTAACGTCGACATGTCCATGCCGATAAGTCGGTCCTGGCATTTGAGCGCTATTAGCGTAATAGTTAGAAAGGAAGCACTAGGATTAGCTTGTAGTCAATTTTATCTAGTTCGGCACAGTTGCCGAGTAGATACTTAAGTAGTAATTAGGGAGAGTAATATGCAATTATCCAATGTTAACGGGTTTGCCAGGTTGAGCAATCGCAGCATAATATTGTTAGTGATATCCAGCGGCATGATGCTGGTATCCGGTGCAAGTTTTGCGAGTAGTGCAATAGCCAATCAAGTGGCGACATTTTGTGCACCAGCGATGACCAGTCCAAATGTAGGGTCTTGTAATTCATGCCATATTACGAATATTACCCGGAGCGTCAACGATTTAACCCCGAAAGGTCTTGAGGCGCAAGCAGGTAATTTTTCTGCATTTTGTACTACAGCGACGACACCAACGCCTCCCACATCCCCCCCAGTAACGCCACCCGTTACACCACCAACTACTCCACCAGTAGACCCAACATTACCGACACCACCGACCACAGGTATGGGCATGAGTGGCGTACCAGTTGTCCCTCCGGGTGTAGGTATGGGCACGGGCGGTATAGTATCGTCAAGCGACGATGACGACGACGATGATGATGATGATGATGACAGTGTAATGGCGCCACTGCTTAAGGCCTTGGGTTTTTAAGTGACTATATGGCTAAAAATCGACCATGTTATTCTTTAGCTTGCGCTGTATCACATGATTTAGATAGCCAAAGCCAAACTTAGAACAAAAAAAGGGACTCAATAGAGTCCCTTTTTTTGTCGTGAAGAAAGTATCAATTGGCACGGAGCCACAAAACGATTATTATTCCAAGTTGCTGGGGGTGCTGATTGTCCTTTTAGAAATAAGGGTACAGAAGCTGAGATACACCCTTCGAACCTGATCCGGGCAGTGCCGGCGTAGGGAAGCCTTGTTGCCTACCTATATAAGCGCCAATTTCCGCCTTAGTCCTTAAATGTAAGAAAATGAGGGATGATGAATGAGCGCAACACCTAAACAATTTTTTTTAAACAAGACCGCGAAAGTTGACAATGCCTCGATAGAGGCGTTTCCGAATTCCCGCAAGGTCTATGTGCAAGGCAGTGCCGCCGATATACAAGTTCCTATGCGTGAAGTCAGCCTATGCGATACCACGCTTCAATCCAGCTCTGGCGACGACTCTCGAAATGAGAATGTTGAGAAAAACCCGCCAGTGATGTTGTATGATACCTCCGGTCCTTATACCGATCCGGCGCAAAGTATCGATATTCGCAAAGGGCTGCAAGAGATTCGCAAGCCCTGGATAGAGAATAGAAACGATACGATCGCCTTGTCTTCGCTGTCGTCAGATTATGGTAATAGTCGACAGGGCCGTGCCGAGCTAGACGATCTGCGTTTTGAACATATCCGTTTACCGCGTAAAGCCAAACCAGGTCAAAATGTCAGCCAGATGCACTATGCCAAACAGGGCATTATTACGCCCGAGATGGAATTTGTCGCCATCCGTGAAAACATGTGTTTTGAACAGGCGCAAGATTCCCGTAAAGAAGGACGATTTGCCCAGCATCCAGGCCAGGCCTTCGGTGCACAGATCCCTGATCGCATAACGCCGGAATTCGTACGCAGCGAAATTGCCAGAGGTCGGGCCATCATTCCCGCCAATATCAACCATACCGAACTCGAGCCAGTGATTATCGGGCGTAATTTTTTAGTCAAGATTAATGGTAATTTGGGCAATTCTGCCTTGTCGTCATCCATAGACGAAGAGGTCGATAAAATGACTTGGGGTATACGCTGGGGCTCGGATACCATTATGGACTTGTCTACCGGAAAAAATATCCATGAAACGCGCGAATGGATTATCCGAAATTCGCCGGTACCTATAGGCACTGTACCTATTTATCAGGCCTTGGAAAAAGTCGACGGCAAGGCCGAAGAATTAACCTGGGAGATATTCAAAGACACCTTGATCGAGCAGGCCGAACAAGGTGTCGACTACTTTACGATTCATGCCGGTGTCTTGCTGCGTTATGTTCCTATGACCGCCAAACGCCTCACCGGTATAGTTTCACGTGGTGGTTCCATCATGGCCAAGTGGTGTCTCGCCCATCATCAGGAAAATTTTCTGTATACTCATTTTGAAGACATCTGTGAAATCATGAAGGTCTATGACGTGTCTTTTTCCTTAGGTGACGGCTTGCGTCCGGGTTCCATTTATGACGCCAATGACGCGGCGCAATTTGGCGAGTTAGAGACCTTGGGAGAATTGACCAAGGTCGCCTGGCGGCACGACGTGCAGACGATGATAGAGGGGCCAGGTCATGTACCCATGCACATGATCAAAGAGAATATGGACAAACAACTGGAGGTCTGTGACGAAGCGCCTTTTTATACCTTAGGCCCACTAACCACGGATATCGCCCCAGGTTACGATCATATTACCTCGGGTATCGGTGCTGCCATGATCGGTTGGTATGGCACCGCAATGCTGTGTTATGTCACACCAAAAGAGCACTTGGGACTACCGAATCGCGACGACGTAAAAGAAGGCATTATCACCTACAAGATTGCCGCGCATGCGGCCGACCTCGCCAAAGGACATCCCGGCGCACAAATTCGGGACAATGCCTTGTCCAAGGCCAGGTTTGAATTTCGGTGGGAAGACCAGTTTAATCTCGGCCTGGACCCCGATCGGGCCAAGCAATACCACGATGAGACTCTACCCAAGCAGGCGCACAAGGTCGCCCACTTTTGTTCCATGTGTGGTCCCAATTTTTGTTCCATGAAAATCTCACAAGAAGTCAGAGACTACGCGGCTGGCAAGGGTATCAAAGATGGTAAAACCGCGATTGAAGTAGGCATGGAGGACAAGGCCAAGGAGTTTAATGCCAAGGGTAAAAAAATCTATCAAGATGCGTAAAACCAAATAATCACTTTATTGCCTCCCGATGTAGCCCGGGTTTCGCATCTTGGTCAAGAAGAAATTCGGGTTGGCCGCAATAAGGTTTTGTCAGAGATACGCAGGTAAATTAGTAGATATAGACCGCACCTGCCTCAGGTCGGTTGCTTGTATCTCGTATACCGCTGATTGGATCGTTAAAACCGGTGGCAATGCTACCCTCTGAGGGAGCCGTAACCAGGAGTGTATGACCGTCATGATCTAATTCGATCACGGTACCAAAAGAGTCCCGATACCCGGGGTCTGGCGCCTTCTACTAGGGTTGGTTTTTCTCCGGTACCAATGGGGCCATCTTCGTCACCACTGCTGCACACAGCATGAATACAAGGACACTGAACAAACCGCCGGTAACCACATTTGTAACGGCTTTCTTGGCGGTGCTGTAAATACGCCTACTCTTCCAGCTCTCCCTCATCCACATCGTCCTTTTTAATGTCTTCTATATAATAAATTCCTATGCCTGTGCGGGTGCCTGGTTGGGTAAGCCCTAGCTCTTTTTCGATACGTTTTTTATTGGCCAACCACTGATTCAAATCAAGTATCAGTGCATTGCATTTGTCACGGCTAACGATCCTGAATTCATTGATGCCCGCCTTTGACAGTTGCCCATAGACCACCTCTCTTTGGAAACGAGGCTCCTTGGAATTGTGCAGGTTGTGATCAATTGTAGTCAATAGGTCTGAAGCGCTGGTCCCCATGATAGTGAGTTTGTCTAATTCATCGGAAACGGGGACGTAACCTTGAGAGATGAGCGTGACCTTGTTCTCGCCCACCAATTTTACTGCCTCAATGCGCAGCAGCTCGTCCAATATAGCGCCGTGCGTTACGTCCCCACTATACTGCTTAACCAATTGTTTAAAGTCAAATTTATCGCCACGTATGATCAATGTGCGTGGCTTGTTTTTCTTGCCTTGATAGTTTTTATCTTGTAACCAGCCACCCAATACACGAGAGGCACGATTTAACGGGCGACTAACATTGGAACTAGTCAGATTATTCTCAAGTAAGTTGGTGATCTTGACCACCTCTTTACGGCTCAGGCCCGACAAAACCGATACGCGCGATATCGACGTCTTCCGCCCTTGAATTCCAAAATGGTCATAGCCCACTTTTACGAACAGTTTTTTCGCCAACTCATTAAATTCCACATGCGATACACCGCAACTCATTAGGATACGAATAAGCGGCTCCATAAGTTTCGCGGTGGCCGCGAGTACACTATTTTTTTTACTGTCCATTGCTGGGAATAATAACCCACTTCTTAGCATTGTGTAAATAATAAACAGGAATTACATCACAAAAATAGTTTGACAGATTATAAAAATGGGAATAAAGTCCCTATTTATGGTCTGGGGAGGCTGTTATTGGTCGTAAAGTGAGCATATGGAGGCCGGTCAGTTTGCGCTAGTGATATCGGCGACGTGGGCATTCAAAACCGCGCAATCACTAAGTCTTATCTATACAAGGCTGGCAAAAAGAAATTGCTTGGGGGGATTTCTTTTAGTCGCGCAGCGGGGGGCTCGGGATGCGTTAAAGAAAACGGAAACGAGATAGTGTGAGAAATTGTTCTATGACGATTGATTAGACAGAGCGGTAGCGTCTTCAGTCTTCGATAATAATCTGCGTGTAGTGGGTTTACAAAAATAAATGTCTGTTAGCAGACGAAAATGAATAAAGGAGTTTGTCTATGTCATCACCAATACGGAAATACAAAATAGTCTGTGGTGTTTCGCTAATACTACTGAGCCAAGGCGCGCTAGCCATTGGGACATTGCCTGGCATCAATTTTACCGAAAGGAAAACGGAGCAGGTGTCGCGTAATATCCTGGAAAAATGTGTGTTTGGGCCTGTTTGTGATTTACCGTCGAGGAATATTATCGACACAGAATCGTTTACGGGGGTACCTGGTACAGGTGATATCGCCCCCTATTATTCTACCGCCTATTTTTCACGCGCTATCGATAGCAAAAAACTGGCGCTAGCAGATGAACTTGAGATACAGGTTAACGTTCAGTCGCATAGTGGCATTCTTCCAGATTGTGGCATTCTCGTGCGCGAATTCTTTTTTCTATACCCTGATACTTCGACGTCAAATAACATTGTTTACTGTCAAGGTCGATCAGGGGATCTTGGGAGTCCAGGTTTTAGTTTTGAATGGGGACAGAATGATACCTCACCAAAACCTGGTAGCGATTTAAGCTATCCGATAATTAATGGTGTAAAAATGGAGAGATGGACCACTCGTCGAAATATATCCTTTAAAAATCCGCGCTTATTGTACGAGTCGGAACCGGAAAAAATGTACCAGTCCGCCAAAAGGATTGTGCCGTATACGATGATTGAATACGACCTCAGTATGACTGAAGATTTTCGTGAAAGACCAGCTAATAGTTACGGGGCGACTAAAACTACTACAGGTCTTGTTACTAATCTTCCTCCGATACGGGCGATACTGTTAAACAAAGACACGATACGTTTAGGTTGCAAATTAGGTCGCGATGTGCAGCGTACTATTTTAAACCAATCCATAGAGCCAGTCTCTTTACTCCAATATCCTGAAATGTCGACATTTGTTGCCGGTTTCAATCTATCAAAACAATATGACGGGACTACTTACAAACCAAATGTACAGCTTGAAAAATTGAAGTCTGCATGTGCCGGAGTTGGTGATGGTTTGGAGGTGTTTGGATTGGGGGCAGCTGAGAACAGAAAAGTCAATCTATACATAAGATACGGAACTCTAGTCGACGAGACCAATTTATGGGATGACTACGCCACCTCAATACGAGACGATCTTAATTACCGTTTTGACATTTGGAATTCTCTGAATAACGTCAATAATACGTTTGCGAGCTCCAATACGGAGTTGTTGGCCTATCTGCAGCGGGCTGCTAACGATATGAGATTAGTATTAACGGCGTATGCGCTAGACCCCGTTAATCTTCCTGCTTTTACCCTCGCCGAAGTCGATCAGTTTTTTTATGGCCCAAGTATGGGAGATCTGGCCGGGTTATATATACCCACCATTGATGTATCGGCGGCACCGGTAAGCTGGGCTACGTTTGATAGATTTGCAAAAGATGAGGCATTAAAGGGCGACCCACTATCACCCTATATAAATTATTCAAGTGAAGTTAAATTACTGACAGCCCTGAATGACGTGCGAATATCTGGTAGCGCGGCGGTACTGGTTAATATAGTCAACGACGCGTTGGCAGATCTAGAGAACGAAATGTCCCGAGCGAATTACTTTTTGTTGCTCGTGGCAGCAGCGAACACCAAAGTCCAGACGGCGTTGAGTATTGTTCAAAGCGAAATAACCTTGGCATTGGGCCAGGCCTCTGCGCAACCATTGACACCGCTCACGATAATTACGGCGGCTACGGCACCGACAAATCCAGCACCCGGTACAACAACTTCCTCAAATAGTTTTTTACCGATCACGTCGAGCAATGGGCCCAATGCGCCGATAACTGCTGCATCGTACATTGATGTTTATTGGACCGGTGCTGCACCGCCAGCGGGTTATAACATCGCCATTTTTGAAGAAGCGTCCGGTCTTCTACGTATTCAAAAAAGTGTGAGTGCGATGACCTTCGATGCTACTACGCAAGAATGGTATATCGCACTTTCTGTTACGAATACCACACGCGTGGGGAATTACATCGTTGGATTTACATCCGCAAACATAGATACGTTATTTGGTGCGCCACGCAGTGATGTCTTTAGTGTAGTACGGCCATAACAAGAATTGACTGGTCGCCTTTCCGATTGCTCGTTCTTAACTGCGTAATATGAGTGGGGACCCTCTATGGGTCATAGCAGGTCCCCAATTTTCTATGCGACATTTTTTACGCAACTATATCTATGCAACAATGGAGGTAACATGAATTTACAAACAAGATATCTGTTTGGGTTATTAATAATAATTCTGCAGTTCCCGGTATATGCGTTCGAGATCTATTCTCCTACCGGTGAACCTGTGCCCGCACAAATGGATCAAGAGGAGGCGCGCCTTAATATATTGAATAGTCGTACGAATGAAGTCGTCTTTGCACATGGTAACTATGCAATTACGAGGGATAACTTGTTTCTGGGTAATGATGGCATATTAATGCAAAGCAAGGCCTGGTATAGCGATGCATCAGTTTGGTTGGCGTTACTTGACAGTATTGTCACCTCATTTCAGACCAATAATATTAGCCAACTTGCTCAATTTAGTGTTCGAAATAAACTTCGAACACAGATAAATAGTGCCCATACAGAATTTTTGCGATTATCGAGCAGTGCGGCATCAATTCGATCTAAAAGCCAATCTGCACTGAATACGCTCGCTGATGTGAGACGTTTTCCAGCACAGTTTGTAACAGATTTTGACGCACCGATTGTGGGTTTAGTCGCTAGAGCAAATCAGTTGGAAGATGCGGTCATCGCGATTAATAATACACTCAATATCAGCTTTATCTCGGCAACAAAATTGGCGCTGTCCAGAACACATCAAATCTCAGAGCTCTTGTTGAAATCTGCAGTGCTAAATACACAGTATGCAGCGATACAAGGGGATCTAAAGATGATGGAGTCCGTTCTGCTAGCAGAGAATATCGTGGCGCCACTCTATGCGGAACTATTAGAAATAAAAATTAAAATCAATACGCTCGTTAACGACAGCATGCCATTCAATGCAAATTCACAATTAGCGATAATGCAAACGAAGAGCACGCAAGCGATTGCTACAATCAATAGTGCGGGTATCGGTGCTACGGAGGCACAAAGTGGCATAGACAGAATTAATGCTTTACTATTTAAAGCACAAAACAGCGTTTCCTTGATTATGAATGCACCAGAGGCGGCCATTGTTTCACTTTACAGGAAATTGGCGGGTATCCCAGTGCTGTATTGTCGTTATCCCATCGGTCAGAAAAAATTTAATTGTCCATTAATGAAGTCACTGGGTGGTTTAACCAATGCTGATATTTACGCGATGACGCCGGCAGATCTAAGATATTTTGAGGACTCGATAAAAAGAGTATATGACGGACCGATAACCATCGGAGGGATTTAACATGAAACCTAACATGAAAAGAATGTTTATTTCTATTTTACTGCTTGCATCAAGCATCATGATGGCTCCGGGCGTGAATGCCGCAGTACAATGTAACGCGATGTTGGCGATCGATAATATGGCGGACGGTGCCAAGATTGACCCGGCATTATTGGCTAAAATGTTGGGTCGTACGCCTCTGACTTTTATCCCCTTTGTCGCTCAAGATATCGTAGCCTGGATTGATTATTTCAATATTAATTCAAATCCCCAACCCCAAGCCCCAAAGATTGGTGATAGAACTGTGGCTATGACTACCACCAATACCATTGAATTAAGGGAATACAAATATACGGACTTCGGCTCACCTGGATGGGTTATGTATTCTGATGTGGGTACGGTAACGGAACTGCTGCAGGATTTAAACAAATTTGAGCAAGAAATGAATGCGCTAGGTTATTCAATACGTACCACGGATAACGACTCAATATTTTCTGACGTAGAAGCACTGTATACGGACCAGAAAAAATTGAAGGCGCAAATGCTGCATGATTTAAAGGTCGCGGCTACCACGCAATTACTGGAGTGCGCAGCGACTATACCCGTTGCGAATTGCCCCCAGTTTGACTTGCAGTATGCACAGACGCATTTGGTTGATACCGTTGAGAGAATCGAGGTGCTTCCTGATGGTACACAGAAAAAAATAGTAGAATCAGTAACACAAATCGATCCAAATAAAAAAGTTGACATTAACGGAAATGAAGTAACCTTATCTACACTTATAAATGCAGCGAATAGCTCAGCCAAGGTTGCCTGTTTATTAAATATAAAATTGTTCGATCTTATTCCCGGATTCCAAGCAGTCTCAATGCCAGGAATAGATCATCCGGTGATAAGCTGGAATTTACCGACGTTAAGCTTGCCGAATTTTGGTAAAATGACCTTTGCCGGCATGAGTTCGAAACTACAAGCGCTTGGTTGCCCGAAATTTCTATGTGGCGCATTAGCCAAAGTCGGGTTCGGTGGTAGTGGTCCATCGAAATGGTGGGAGAATTATATAGACTTCGATTTTGCTGATTTTAACTCACCCGAAGCGCTTAAATTAAAGGCTATTCAAAATACTTTGAGTGGCTTGAGCACTAACTTTGATATTCCCAATTTATCAAAAATGCCGGTATTGGACCCACCTACGTATCCCAAACTACAACTCAAGAAAAAGAAGGAGTGGTCAGGAATAAACCGCGGTAGCCATGACCGAGTCGGAATTGAATCTCTGGCCTATTATGAGATCTATGGTAGCGAATTAGCGCAAGCTGGTGTGGCCTATGGAAAATTCAGCGCATGGATACTTGGATTAGAGATAAATATTGTTAGTGCAAGTGGAGATTTTTTTACCGGTGTGGCATCCGAATCTAATAATATCGGCTTAGGGCTAACGAGTGTTGATCCTAGCGATATACTAGGATATATGGCTATTAAGCTTCGTTATTTTGGCGATACCTGGGAGAGTATACAGAATCAAAGTGGTGGATTAGGTATCTCGGTAAATAGAGACGAACCTCCCATTTCTTTTAAATTCATTATGGGTAACAGCTATCAGTTTACGGTGGGTCCAGTACCTGTGGTCGTCACTATTGGTGGTTACTTTGAGGCGGGCCTAGACTGGTCAGCCGGTCTTGGTCCATTTAAGATGTACGCGATGCTTGAACCTTTTGCTAAGGGTGGAGGTTTCGTTCAAGGGGGTGCCGGGATTGGCAAGTTTTCTGCTGGTGTAGGTGGCGAACTGACAATAATAGATGCCCGGGTTCCCCTAGAAGCCGCCGTGCGCTTGGCGTTTTCCGAAAATGGGGAGCCCTATTTAGATCTCGGTATATCATCTAAGCCCTATTACATCACCTTGGGCGGGCGTATTTACGCCTACGTTACATACCCATGGCCTAAATTTAGTTGGAGGCCCGGCTGGAAAACAAAACAAAAAACAAAGACACTTTTTGAAACTCCGGGAGAATTACACGACTATCCTATTTTTGATTGGGGCATGGAAGTCGGGTATCGCGGGCTGACCATGCGCGGAGATTTAATCGATCAACAAGATTTAGCCATGGCGGCAATGTTGCAAGGTTCCATAGATATTTTCAATCGCGCCGACGCCTTGTCTTCTTATCTTAGTAAAACAAATCTTAGGTTAGTCAACTTCTATACGAAACTAGGGCAAGATCTCGCGGCAGAAACGACGAATGTCCCCGTGGTTACGAGTACAGTTGTTGCCGCATCTGACGCCTTTCTATTAGAGTTAGATACCTATAATTGTCATCTTTCAACAATTGCTGGTACGCCGTGTTTGTAAGGCGGTAGTTACCGATCGATAAAACAAGCCGTCAACTTAAATGCGTAACCTCGTATTCTTGAGTTGACGGCTTGTTATCCACATTAATAGAGAGCTTGGATTAATATGAAACAAAAGAAACTGGTTTTATTCTTACCCTTTGTTTTGCTGGTTATTGGTGCGTTAATATTTTTAAATGACATCAACAAGCAGACAAGCAAATCCGACGAATATTCAGGCAAGATGTCATTGCTTCAATATCATTTCCAGCCCGGTAGCGTGATTGAATACAAAATTGATTATCAATCGGAAGGGCAAGGAACCGTTAATATTAGTTCAAAAGTGAAGGCAAAAAAAAGCAGCGTCAATCATAAAGCACAGGTCGCGATGAAAGGGGGGCTGATACTAAAGCAAATTGCCAGAGATGACCAAGAGAATTATGTTGTCGAATACGAATTTACACCAGACACGATGAACATACAATACAACAACAAAGTTATACCAAAACCAGAACGAATCCAGACATCTGTGGTGATATTCCCCAATGGGACACTAAAATCATTTTATATGAAGGAAAACGTATTTTCGAACTATGGTCATATGATCAGAGAAATATTGTCCCTGCTTGAGTTTCCGCTACCGGCAGAGGCAGTGACTCATTGGTCGCATATGGAACGCAATATTAGTAAAGATCTAATGGCAAACTACATTGTAAATAACGTCAGTGATGATAAGTTGTTTTCTGTTGTTAAAACCTATGCAAAGGCTAGCAACAGCGAGTCGGTTAAAGGGCAGTTTGATTACACGTTTAATAACTCGAAAGGATATCTAAAATCCGTCCACGGAGAACGAACCATAGAGTACAAGCTTGCTCAACAGGCAATGAGTGTTTCCACTGCTCGATTGAATGTAGAGTTTGTATCTTACTCAAAAGGAATGCAAGCACCTAGTTATGATAATACCATTTTAGGCAGCAATACGGGTATCATTGAGGAAACACTAAACGGAAAATATACGTCTACCAGAATAGAAAAAGAAGCCAATACAAGCGCTTTAGGTAATGATGATTTAGTGACTCTCACCACTAAATTTGCAGCAGCCGATGAGTCCGATCATGCGGTATTAACAAAATTGGTCCAAAAACTTTCCGCGTTACTTTATTTGCATCCAGACGTGTCGGGCGACGTAGCCGCGATGTTAGCAGATTATGAATATACCGACGGACGCTGGGGTGCGATCGCTGCCTCACTGGCGTACGTCGGACACCGAGAGGCACAACTAGCCATAATTGATGCGCTTAATGACACCAGCAGCGACAGCAAAACACAAATCGCCTTAATGCCGCATTTAGCGTTTGTCGGTAAACCCATCGTTGAAGCCGAAGAATACTTTCGCCAAGTGAAGCTCACGACTCGATCCGAGGAGGCGGCCTATAAATCTAATAACGGGCTGGGCATAATCGCACAAAATCTACGTTACAGCGATAGCGATCGAGCCAAACAAATATACACAGAAGTCTCTGCAGAACTAGATAACGAGTCTGACCCGGTAAAACAAGTGCGTTTAATAGAAGCGATTGGTAATATGGGGATGGAGGAACAAACCCAATTATTGGAAGAATATTTAGACAGTCCCATCAAATCCGTCAAATTGGCTTCGATTTATTCCTTACGCCACATCAATACCACCGATTCCAGAAGCCAACTCTTGGCCTATCTGAGCGACGATGATGAGAAGGTAAGAGAATCAGCCGCCATGGCCCTAGAATATACTACGGGCAACATGGACGCCCTACAAAAATATGAGCAGCGACTCAAACAAGAGACTAATGTCACGATCCTTAAAGTCATATTACGCAATCTCATCAAAATGTCCGATGATTTCCCGCAAAGTCTAGCGATATATGATCGATTTCTCACTACGTGTGCGCATAGGGATCTTTGTGGTTTTGCGAAGAGTTTGCGCTCGATGAGATCGTAGATAAAATTTGTAATTCAATTGTAACATATAACGAAATAATAGTGCTTTCGTAAAAATTGGGAGAAAATGTATGTCATTAGATTCAAGGACGATTAAGGTTATTGCGTTAACCGCATTAGCCATATTAAGTCAAAGTGTTTGGGCGATAGGGCCATTGCCTGCCGTTAATTTTGAAGAGCGTAAGTCCGATCAAGCGTCTCGGGATGTTTTGGAGAAGTGTGTGTTTGGACCGGTTTGTGATTTGCCGGTGGTAAATATTGTAGAGTCTGTGCAGTTGCTGGCCCATTCCAATCCACAGACCGGTAACCGTAATCTCAGCGATCTATCTAATTTTGAGTATATAATCGATAGCAAAAAACTGGCAGCAGTGGATGAGCTGGATATACAAATCAGTGTCACTGAAGTCGACCAGGCACAAGCTCTTCAAGATTGTGACGTTGTGTTTGAACAATTTCGATACCTTCATCCAGAAATTAATTACATTACCGGACATTATTGCGAAGGTGGGACTAGTGGCGAGGGATATATTGCGCCCGGTGCAAGTAGAATCTACGACTCGCCCGGGGGCGGGGGTATAACAGTGAGACAAATCTCGTATCGCGATGTAATATTTTCCAATCCACGCTATACAAAAGCAGCAGACCATTTAGTTTTAGCCGGTGGTCATTTTGAAATGGTTGAATACGACGTGTCGATGAAGGAAAAATATTTTGTAGGGACATACTACCATATGGACTTAATGCAAACTGAAATTACCAATTTTCCTCCAATTAAGTCGCTGGTAAGAAGCGCGTCCGCAATTTACCTGGGATGCAGCATCAATGGTACTCCAGATGGTACTATGCGCCCGCGTTCAGGTATACTGCGCCGTCCTCTTACATTACAAGGGCCAGTCACGGGCGCCATTACTAGAGTTACTGCTAGTATTAGTTTAGCAAAACAGTTTGACGGAGCCGCTTTTAAACTACATCCACAATTAGAGCGTATAAGAAGTGCTTGCCCTGAAATAGGAAACAATCTGATATTATTTGGGTATGTTGATCCATACACTAGCATACAGACTACTTCACCAGTCAACATACACTTTCGATACGGAAGCATAACCGACGAAACCAACCTATGGGACAACTACGCCACCACCATAAGAGACGATCTCAACTACAGCTTCGACACGTGGAATAATCTCAATACAATACATTCAAGCTTCACCACTTCAAATGCCGAGCTATTAAAATTCCTAGTGCAATACTCAAACAAGATCAAGGATCTATTGGGGGTATATTCATTGGATCCTGCGACACCCCTCATTGATGTGGAGCAATTTTTTTATGGACCCGGTACAGGGGATTTAGCAGGTGTTTTCATACCAATCGTTTCCATTCCAGACGCGCCCGCCGATTGGCTCGCATTTGACAGAGACGCAAAGGATAAAGCAACGGGAAAGACGCCGGTAGATGCAAGCCTAAAAAGTAGTTATGTACAATATCTGGCTGACATACAAATGTTAGACAATCTCAATGCTGTAAGAATATCCAAGAGTACGGCGATACTAGTCAATCTAGTCAACACCGCGGTACAAACATTGGATAATGAAATGTTGAGGTCGCAATACTTTTTGGCGTTGGCAGATCACGCCAAAGCGAATATAAAAACCTCCCTGGCTGCGCTTACCGGCGAAATCACGGGTGCTTTGGCACTGGCAACAAGCTCGCCAACCGTATCGCTCCAGGTAGATCCTCAACCGACTGTGTCGCCAATAAGCACCGCACCGACTACGTTTGGGTTTTTGCCCATTACATCGAGCAATGGGCCCAACGCGCCGATCACGGCTTCATCGTTTATTGATATTATTTGGACCGGTGCCGCACCGCCAGCGGGTTATTACATCGCCATTTTTGAAGAAGCGACCGGTCTTCTACGTATTCAAAAAAGCGTGAGTGCGATGACCTTCGATGCCACCACACAAGAATGGTATATCGCGCTCTCTGTTACGAATACGACACGCGTGGGGAATTACTTAGTTGGATTTACCTCCGCAAACATCGATACGCTATTTGGTGCGCCACGAAGTGATGTCTTTAGTGTGGTTCGCTAGCAGCAAAAAATTGAAAAAGTAGCTATTTGGGAAATAGGGGACGTTGTTGGCCAAGAGGAAAAACAAACTTATGCTAATCTTGCATGGAAATAGGCGAGAAGACTTAGATGCCAAAATTAGCGAGGCTTGATACGCTAGGAACACTACATTATGTCATTTTTCGGGGAATATAACGCTACAAGATCATCAGTGATAATGTTTATCGAGATAGTTTTGTTTCTCGAAAGTAACAAAGTAGAACTAGTTATAGGTTTTTATTTTCAAACTCCATTAATTCTATTGGGGCACCATTGACCTCTATAAATGCAACCACCAAACCTTCACTAGGTGAGGTTGGCTGTATGATTACCTTTTTACCTTCTATTTCTCGCAATAGATTTTTTACGACAAAGGCAACATGAGGAACAGTTTTTACCAATTCAGGGTATGGTGCGTCATCCCAATAACGTTGCCATTGAATACCATAAGGATTATTTTCATGATCTGACACCGTCATTCTTAAATGAGGGAGATCGATTTCTCCCTCAAATTTATCTTTAGTGGGTATTCCAATATGGTTAAATTTCATTTGCTTCCTTGAATTCTGATTGCATGTAACTTCCGGTCCAGTTGCAGACAAAAGTGACTGCCTGTGTTTTTTTACAGGCAGGTGCTTATGGCTGTCAACTGCAACGGAAACTACCCCAGTTCTGCGCACACATTTTTGTTAGCTCTTTTCACTTGCCCGTTGTATTGAAATTTTCGCTATTCTTTCTCCAAATTGTTTTGCTGTTGCAATATCTCCTGGTAAAGGTCCTTCATCTACACTTGCGTCAGATGGGGATTGTGCCATCAAGCCAGCAAACGAGGCAATGTAATTTATATCATTACGTTGTGCCGCTTTACTACTCGCCGGCATAATACCCGTGCCTACCCATACCATTGAATGTTGCATGGACAGAGTAAACATATAATGAAGGGTCGATAGCTTATCCCCATTCATTCCAGAAGAGTTGGTAAATCCCGCTGCAAGTTTATCCTTCCAGTCTTGCGAAAACCATTGTTTACTCGATGCATCTGCAAATTTTTTAAATTGCCAGGAAACCATTCCCATGTAGGTCGGAGATCCAAATATAATTGTATCTGCCATCGCTAATGATCCCCATCCGTCATCGGGTATGTCTCCTTCTGGACTAATGGGTAGTAGTTTAGCTTTCACACCAGAACTACCAACCAAACCAGAAAGTACAGCCTCTGCCTGTTTTAGGGTATGGCCATACCCACTATGATAAACAACAAGAATATTAATCATTTAAACACCTTATACATTAAAAAAATAGAGTATAAAATGTATAGTTACAATATGTAAGTAGGCACTCTGTTGTGCTATACTGACATATTTGTAACTAAGAGGTGATTTTTATGAGTCATACAGAATGCTCACTACATTTGATTATGGAAAAAATTGCAGGAAAATGGAAACTTGTAATTATGTATTACCTCAATAAAGCGGATGTGATTAGGTTTAGTGATCTCCATCGGTTGATCGGTGGCGTTTCCCAAAAAGTACTAACATCTCAATTGAGAGATCTTGAGCGTGATGGTTTTGTTAATAGAAAGGTCTATCCAGAAGTCCCACCTAGAGTTGAATACAGTTTAACTAGTAAAGGTTTATCTCTTTCTCATGTTTTAGATTCTTTGGCTGATTGGGCTACTAGTAATATGTTGCCTGAATTAGAGCGCTAACGTCGTGAATCAGTGGTTACTAAATGGGGTGGTTTTGCGTTAGCAAAATATGTGTTGCTTTAGAGCGATAATCCAGTTCTATTTTTCCCTCTCGACATTATTTACACCGCCCTCTACACTAATCTAACTGACTTGCTTTTGAATTCTTTACTAAGTTTATTGCTTATCACTCACCCCTCGATATCTGAGTGTAGCTTTACGGCTTGGAACGATGGTTTTTAAGAAAATTTCGTTTTCATTCTCATTCTCAACTTCGATAGTATATCTTCAACATCAGGCGTAACCCAGATATAGTATCATTATTAACTCAACTTTCGGAGTTCAAGAGTTTTACACTGCTGATACTTGGTGGATAAGCGAAGCGCATCCACCAAATGGCAGCGTAGTACGTCGTTAACGAGCCACTGAACTGCGAATATTGAGTTATTAGTATAATAATCGAAAGTTAGTTTTACCAATCGCGGTCTGGAGGCTCGCCACGGTTTTTAAATATTTAAAGAAGGAGTCAGTAGTGAGCGAACCTTTACACGTCGTATGTCCAGATTGTGATGCGGTCAATCGGATACCAGCAATGCGCATCGATGAGGCCCCAAAATGTGGTAAGTGTCACAAGCCCTTGTTTAACGGCCTGCCCATTGTTTTATCCGCGGGTAACTTTCAGACACATGTTTCCCGTAGTGATGTGCCCGTGATAGTCGATTTTTGGGCGCCATGGTGCGGCCCCTGTAAAATGATGGCACCTCAGTTCGTGCAGGCTGCGAAAGAACTTGAACCGGCGGTACACTTGGCCAAGGTCAATACCGAGGCGGAGCAAAACTTAGGCGCGCAGTACAATATCCGCAGTATTCCCACGCTGGTTTTATTTAGGCGCGGACAAGAAGTGGCGCGACAAGCGGGCGCCATGGGTGCCGCCGATATCGTGCGCTGGGTGCGGGCACAGCTTTAAAACCTTATTTAAAATGCGTGTACTGTCGATTTACTTAGGTAAAACCTATCTGCGTAAGTACTGAGTCTTCTTTTCCAAGACACCGTGCAACCAATAACTTCCACTGGGTGTTACTTAGGCATTTCGCCATGACAGGCTACGCGGTGGCGATTTAACGATCTCGTCCCGCTAATATGGAAACCTCCTTGTAGATGGCTTATGATACGCCAACCACGTGACATCTATCGGCGGCGCCCAACGGCTTTTGTGGCGTAGAATACGCGGGGAGATAACTACAATAAGAAACTTTGGGGGGACTGAAGATGATAATTGTTGGAGAATA
>JBGMRO010000003.1:0-17444 GCA_048061555.1 Thiohalomonadales bacterium
TTTATTGAACAACGTATTATTCAAGAACAGGACGGAAGTTTGTCGGTAATAAATGATGGACCACCGCAGACTGTTTTTATGATGACTCAATAACGCCTTAGTGGTATACACATTAACCTATAATGTGTTCTACTTTGCCGGTGAAGGTAAATATTTAATCGCCAACGCTGCATAACTACCATCTTTTTTCATATCAACCAGCGCTTGCGAAATCAGCGGCACCAATTTACGATGGCGTTTGTGTAAATAAATATACATGGCTTTTGTAGCCAGTGGTGGTTTTTGTAGCTTAATCGTAGCCATATTTAATTGATCGGATATATATTCCCCCCCCGATCGATTGTAAAGAACATAATCTGTTCGACCTTTTTTTAACAACGTAAACAATTGCATCGAATTTTTAGTCTTGGTGACTAATGCGGTCTTCGGTAGATGATGTTCAAATATCTTCCAGCCCGTGATGTAGGCTACATTTCTATTAGATAAAGCATCCCAAGCTTGCGTCATATCTATTTCTTTATACGACCAAACAACGAATGACATTTCAAAAATTTTTTCAGGCACACGGACAAGATTGGGGTAAGATTGTGAAAGACCTGCTATACGGGCGATATCTCCATCAATAAGCCCTTTGTTGGCATTGCGTAATCCACGCTCGGCGGGTAATTTTTTTACAATGAGAGTAAAGCCAATATTACTGAACGCCTTTGCCGCAACTTTGTCTATGAATCCATCTTGTGTAACTTTCGATAAAGGAGCGTCGGTCGCCGAATTTAATACAATATTGGAGTCTGCATTCGCATTAACATAGACGATGGTAAATACCAACATCGAAAAGTACCGGATGAGCACCCCTATTAATTCTACCACCAGATAATAACCCTTAGACAATTATGCCACCGTTGATCCGTTACCTTAGATTCCGCAATTGGACAAGATGAGGCGTAATAGCTGCTACATACACCGAGTTTACACTGAAACGAAAAAGGTTCAAGCCTTTGAATTATCGAATTTTATTCCGGTAGATCGCAATATAACATCGCTTTTAGAAAACGGGTGTACTATATACCCAAAGCGTCTTAGATTTAGGGTTTATAGCACGTCCTATTCATTCCCTGACTGCGTTGAAATTCCTCGCAATAGGCCGACTATTACTCGTCATTTCGCCTTGTCAGGAAACGAATATGACGTACTCTAAACACCTAAATCTAAAACGCTTCGGGTATATCATCAATTGTTGGTCTGAATAATGCTTCTACTCGACTAAGTTAAATAATAGCTGCCGCTAATTCACCCATTACGCCGTCAGCACCCTGTCGCAGATATTCTAAATTGCGATTTATAACTAAATGGAATTTAGTGCTTAAATCTTTAAGTATTAATAAAAGGACCTATGATGCAACAATCGACGAAAAAACATAATGTCAAAAAGTTACAAATAAGTTCAGTCTCTTCACCAAAAGAAATAATGACGCAGCAAAACCTCCCCTATTTTCTCGGTATTTCGGGAAATTCAGTGGGCGCCAAAGCACTTTCCATGAACATCGTCGCCATTCCAGCCGGTGCCTGTGCCGACCCACATTACCATGAGGACTATGAATCTGCCATTTACTTATTACAGGGAGAGGTTGAAACACGATACGGTGAAAATTTGGAGCATTCTATTATTAACAAGGCCGGTGATTTTATATTCATTCCACCAAAATTGTATCACCAACCCTTTAACCTGAGCAATAGCCAACAAGCACTGGCGATAGTCGCACGTAATGATCCTGCTGAAACAGAAAATATTTCTCACCAGGTGGTCAATTTACACGCCAGCTGATGGTTTCGGCCTATATTGATATTTGCTAGAGATCGTTGCTAGAGATCGTTGCTAGAAATCATGGGTGGATGGGCACTAACTATTATTAATATCTACTGTAAACTGCTCGCTAAGCGCCGTATCTTCGGTGGTTCTATCCAACAAAGTTCGTACGCGCTGCAACAATGACATTGACGTATACGGTTTATGTAACATATTTCGGGACAATTGGCTATCCGGCCGATTAATATGTCGGTCGTCCACAAAACCGCTGGTCAATTGAATTTTGGTCTGTGGGTAATGAGCAGCGACATAAGCGGCAAGTTCATAACCATCCCGCCCAGGCATAATGACGTCAGATATCATTACGTCAATAGCCCTATTATTGAGTATGGTTAATGCTTGATTATAATCATTGGCTGTAAAAACCTGATAGCCCTGCACCGTTAATATGTCGTAAGCCAATTTCGCTAATGCAGGCTCATCGTCTACGACTAGCACCGTGTCTTCCCATTTTGATTTAGAATCTATATCGTATTGAGTTGGCTTCTGCTGAACAAGAGATTTATGGCTTCTAGGAAAGTAGATAGCGAAACGACTACCATGCTCAGGCTCCGAATATACTTTAATGACACCGCCACTGCGTTCAACGAAACCATATACTTGACTCAGCCCGAGCCCAGTGCCGTGTTCACCTTTGGTGGTAAAGAAAGGGTCAAATATTTTTTCTTTTACAGCATCACTCATACCGTGACCGGTGTCGGTAATGCTAAGCAACACATATTCGCCCGCTTGAAGATTGATTGACTGCGCATCAATTTTACTAATTTGCGTATTACTCGTGCAGATAGTCAACTTACCCTCACCCGTCCGCATCGCGTGCATCGCATTAATACTTAAATTGATAATCGCATCTTCGAGATCTCCACTGTCTAACCATACGGGCCACAATCCCCCTTCTAAATGGTATACAAGTTGAATGCGTGCGGTCAGGGTTTTTTCCAACATGTGACGTTCATCTTGTAACAAGGAATTGATATCCAATGCACTCGACTCGGTAATTTTGTCTCGCGAAAACGCCAGTAACCGATTCGTAAGTTTTGCTCCACGTTCTGCAGCATGTTGAATATATAATGAATATTTTGCTAATTTTGGATCATCAGCCAATTGCTCGGTCAGTTGTGCCGCATAGCCGGTTATGATAGCCAGTAAATTATTATAGTCATGGGCGATGCCGCCCGTCAGTTTCCCCAAGGCCTCCATTTTCTGGCTACGGATAAGAATTTCCTCCTGTTGTTTTTTAATACTAATGTCGCGGAACGACCACACCCGTCCAGTGAGTGTATCCTTCTCAAAGAGTGGAGAAGAAAATCGTTCAAAAACCCGCCCGTCATTAAAATGTAAAATATCGAGATCTGTCTCGGTTGAATTGTATAGCGCCTCGACCCGTTCGATAAAGAATCCTGGGTCCTTCAACTGTGCGGTGACGTAGTTCAGCAGCCGCCCGTCTTCGCCAGAAGCGAGCAGACCGGCGGGAATGTTCCACATTTGTGCGAATCGTTTATTGGCGGTGAGTATATCGCCACACAAATCGATGACCAATATCCCGTCAGCCGTCGCCTCCAGGATGGAATTTAATAGGGAACCGTTGCGAGATGCATCTTTTTTCATACGGCCTCCAGTATCATTCAACCTAAAATCATAGTTGGACGGCATGTAGAGTGCGTTTATTATCATGACTAAATTAACTAAACGCGAATCGCCGTCCGGCAAAGCATCAGCAAATGCTAATACTTAACGTGCCTATTGATATCAATTACATTGAGTATAGTACGAGATTTCCAAAGCCCCACAGTCGTGTGGTCGAAACAGTAGCGGGTGTGCATCAACAGCTAGCGAAGCATAGGCGAGTTTATGCGGCAGGTCCGCATTTTAGCAATCTACGACTTTATTGACGCCTGAGTTCAACTAGGTTATAGAAATTTCCATAAAGATCCTTGATTATCGCAGATAGCCCCCAAGGCAAGGATTCAGGGCTTTGCACAATTTCAACACCGCGTTTCGAAAACTGCATACAATCAGACTCACAGTTATCACTCGTGAGTACACACATACCGTTCTTACCGATGCGACGCTCGTCTTCTTTACCATTGGTCGGCATGAGCACAAATTGTGTCGATTTGTCTAAGGCAGGTGATATCGTTAACCAACGAAAATTGTTCACGAGTTGGCTGTTATCTTCGCATACGATAAAACCAAGCTTTTCTTGGTACCAAGCTAGACATTCGTCCTGATTTTTAACATAGAGGGTAAAATGAGTGATATGTTGTATGGCCAATTTTGCCTCCCAAATAAGTATAGAGCCTTGTAGGTTAACACAAAATTAGTGCGGGTAATATTGCGCTATTCGATAAGGCACACAAATGTACGGCTCATCTCAAGCAGCGTTGTTCTTGAACGGCGCATAATTTTTTTTGGCTCAATAAATAAGTCGCAACGACTTATTTATCCATAGAGTCTCATATTTTTCATATTTCTAATAAAGGAGGTTACAGTAAGGAGAGTTTAACTTTGTAACCCTGAGCGCTGCAGACCGAATAAATAGATCGGCCTCGCGAAAAATCTTTCGAGCATACTATTAAAGATATCGAGCATGTTGCCGAAAGTTAAAATAGCAATATTTGCAAATACGCAGTCATGCGGTGCTTTCTACGGTTATATTTGTCGTTACAGCGCTATGCGCTGGGCTATAAACTCAATCGGATAAAGGAAATGAGATTGTCTGTACAATATTCACGAATATCTACCATACTAAACCTCTTGGCGGTGAGCAGCCTGCTGGCGGTCTGTGCTTTCACATATTCCCAATCATCCTCGCCATTGTTTATACTGGCCTCCGTAAGTGCGACGTTTTTGTTCTTACTTTCTCAATCTATTTATAAAAAAACCGTTGTTTCGGACATCGATAACGCCCTAAAAATGCTCGAAAAATTTCAAACAGGTCAAAATAACCCGAGTCAGTTTGCGCAAGATAGTGACAATCAAAAAACACCATTTAGTAACAAATTACAACCCATGTTATATAAGCTGCACACAAAAATGCTATGTTTCCGTGAAACAAGCGAATCGACCGTCGCAGAAGCAAAAAAAATATCGGCACTTTCTGAATCGATGATGCAAGAAAACGCCATACTGAAAAATCACTGTGTTGCCACTAGGGACATTGTTGAAAATTTTGCTGGCTTGATCACTGCAGCCACCGAGACTACGGAGAAAATTTCGACCATTTCAGGCATGTCTGAAACAGAAGGTAATAGTGGTAAGCTAATTATGACCGAGGCCATGTGCGGTATCATGAGCCTTTCCGAAGAGGTCAATGAGACCAGCAAGGTTATACAAACACTGCACAACGATAGTAAATCCATTGGTGGTATTATTGACGTTATCACCGGTATTGCGGAACAAACCAATCTATTGGCGTTAAATGCGGCGATAGAAGCGGCTCGTGCAGGCGAACAAGGCCGCGGCTTCGCCGTCGTCGCCGATGAGGTCCGCTCCCTTGCCAGTAAGACGCGACAATCTACGGACGAAATACAGGGTATCATTCAGCAACTACTATCTAATGTCACTACCGCCGACAGTACCATCTCCAAGGCACAAGGCTTGTCGAGCAATGCGGATGAATTAATTGAAAATATTGTCACTTCATATTCAGAACTCGTGGGGCATATGACGTCTATTCAGGATACAAATCAGTCGCAAAAAAATAATACACAGAGCGAAAAGACTTCCACGCAACAAGTTTTGGCGCAGTTGGATGAGATGCGAGACATGGACAATATTGCACAAGAAAAAGTACAACAACTATTGGATATAGGCGGTAATCTTTCGGACCTAGGCCAAAAAATGTCTGACCTACTCAAGCAAGACGATATCTCGGTCGCGCAACGAGACTGACTCGCATTACTAAGGAAGCAATGCGAAAGAACACACGTTAATAAATAACCGAATAATTTTGGATTATATAAACGGGTGTTTTAATATTATGGTCTCGTTACGGTCCGGGCCGGTAGATATTATATCAATGGGCGTCTCAGTAAGTGCTTCCAACTTCGCCAAATAACGTTTGGCGTTTTCGGGTAAATCAGGGTAATCCCTAACACCTACCGTTGAATCTTGCCAACCCGGCAATTCGATATATATGGGTTCGCATGCACTATAGGCTTGCTCCCCTATCGGCGGTGCCTGGTATTCCTGAGATTCACCCTTATACCCGATACAAATTTGAATTTTATCTAAGCCGTCGAGCACGTCGAGTTTGGTAATACAGAGACCGGTAATGCTATTGAGTTTTACAGATCGCCTTAGTGCGACCGCATCGAACCACCCGCAGCGTCTCGCTCGCCCGGTCGTTGACCCAAACTCGTGGCCTTTTTGGGCCATGTGTTTACCGTTATCATCGTCAAGCTCAGTGGGAAAAGGACCCGAGCCCACCCGAGTTGTATAAGCCTTGGTAATGCCTAATATGTAGTCCAACTGAGCCGGCCCCACACCACTGCCGGTAGCGGCATTGCCTGCAGTGGTATTGGAAGACGTTACATAGGGATAAGTACCATGGTCGATGTCGAGTAAGGCGCCCTGCGCACCCTCAAAGAGAATACTATATCCGGCCTTTTGTGCATCATGCAATAACTCAGGGATATCGGCGATAAAATGCGTAATTTGTTCCGCGTAGGTCAATGCCTCATCGAGTACCTGTTGAAAATCTAGGGTATCGGTCTTGTAATAGTGTTTTAAGGCGAAATTATGGTAATCCAACACTTCACCCAATTTTGATGCAAAAAGCTCTGTATGTAGCAAGTCGCCAATTCGTAGACCACGACGAGAGACTTTATCTTCGTAGGCAGGGCCGATTCCGCGCCCCGTCGTGCCGATGGCGGCCTTGCCTCGCGCTATCTCCCGCGCCTGATCCAAGGCGACGTGGTAGGGTAGGATCAACGGACAGGCTGCCGATATTTTTAAGCGATCTTGTACAGGAATGCCACGGTCTTTTAACATATCGAGTTCTGTCATTAATGCACTCGGTGATACGACTACGCCATTACCGATGATACAGGTTACATTCTCCCGCAAAATACCGGAAGGTATCAGATGCAAGACTGTTTTTTCGCCGTCTATTACCAACGTATGGCCGGCATTGTGTCCACCCTGAAATCGAACCACATAATGCGCCTTGTCGGTAAGCAAGTCGACCACCTTGCCCTTACCTTCATCGCCCCACTGCGTACCAATTATGACAACGTTTTTACTCATGATCCTCACCTAAGACTACGACGACCCAATCACCGTTTTGTGTTTTTTCTATTATTCGATTGCAACCCAATTCTGCCGCAGAGCCCATCTGATTCGACAGGCCACAAATGACACGTTCACCCGATTTCCGCAGTGTAGCAATCAGCGCAGACTGTTTTTTGTCGCCAGGGTTCGGCGAAAATATGCCGGGTCGACTTCCCGTTGCATTCATATCCAACTTAATAAATGTGCGCAAATCTGCACTAAATCCCGTTGCCGGACGTGATCGCCCAAACGCGGCGCCTATATTATCATATCGCCCGCCCTGTGCGATGGCCTGGATATGGTCGGGCGCGTAGGCCGTAAATACAATACCGGTATGGTAGTTGTATCCACGTAATTCACCTAAATCTATATGCAGCTTAAAGCCGTCGTACTGAGCCGCTAGGTGCTTTGCTATAACTTCTAAATTATCAATGGCTTGTCGTACATCGTTACCACCGTCCGCGAGCTGTTTTCGGGCTAGCGGCAGCACCTCGATACCCCCATGCAGATTAACTAAGGCGAGCAGCATACGTTTATTTGCATCACTCAGACTCAATGTCGACAGAATTCCTTCGATATCTGGCCTGGATTTTCGCAATAAGGCATCAAAATAGGCTCGTTCCTCATCGCCCGATAGTCCGGCATTAGCCAGTAAACTGCGATATATTTGCACATGCCCCAATTCCAGATGCACTTGTTCGACACCCAGTAGCTTAATGCAAGCGAGCATCAAACTAATAACCTCTATATCACTGTCCTCGCCTGCATGGCCAAACAATTCAGCGCCAATTTGTTTGATGCTACGAGATCTAAAATAATCATTACTCTGGGCATGTATGACGGTGCCTATATAACATAAGCGATTGGGGCAATCACGCGACAGCTGGTGTGAATCGATACGGGCGACTTGTGGAGTCATATCGGCGCGAATGCCGAGACTTCGACCATTGGCCTGATCAATGAGTTTAAAGGTCTGCAAATCGAGGTCGTTACCGGAACCGGTAAGCAAGGAATCGATATATTCGACGATCGGGGGTATAACCAAATCGTAGCCCCAAGTCGCAAATAGTGCCAACAATCTGCGCCTCAAGTCTTCTAGGGCATTGGCCTCCTGGGGTAGAAACTCCTCGATCCCCTCGGGCAATAACCATTTTTCTTCATTCATGTACTTATTCTACCAAATACAACAATATTACGCCGGCCAGCATGCTTGTCAAACCTGCAAAGCGCAATTGCTTGTCATCCATTTTCGATATCATAATCATCGTGCGCCTAACCCCACCAGGATTTAGAAACGGTAAAATACCTTCGAGGACAAGCAGTAAGGCAGTGGCAACCCAGAGCTCATGCCACATTATTGACGTTATTCAAGAGGGTAGACCCCGAAAAGTAAGACTAAGGAAGGGCTCCACCGAGCCCCTCCGCCATCGTTCCACGCTTCCCTAATGAGTTAGTGGAAAGTCATTATAATTATTTAAAATATTTAAAAAACTCACTATCCGGCTCTAATACCAACATATCGTCTTTACTCGAAAAGGTGGTTTTATAGGCATTTAAACTGCGATATAACGAATAAAATTCGATATCTTTACCGTACGCGACCGCATAGGTATTCGCGGCAACCGCATCGCCATCGCCTCGAATTTTTTCCGCGTCTCGAAACGCCTCGGCCAGCATGACCGTTCGCTTACGATCGGCCTCGGCACGTATTTTCTCAGCGGCCTCCTCACCTCGTGCACGAAGGTCCTTAGCGACTCGAGTCCGCTCTGCTTCCATGCGTCGATAGACGGACTCACTAATTTCACGGGCTAAATCTATACGTTTAATGCGTACATCAACAATCTGAATGCCAAACGCATCCGCCTGTTTATTCGCAGCAGTGGTAAGGATATCCATGATCTCATTACGTTCACCCGAGATAACCTCTTGTATGGTACGTTTACCGAACTCGCCACGAAGTCCATCTTTAATCACCTGCGACAAACGCACGTTGGCACGGGCAAAATCTCCGCCGGTAGCCGTATAATAGGTAGTTTCGTCATCAATCTTCCACTTAACAAAGGAATCCACGATGACGTTTTTCTTTTCACTGGTGAGATATCGCTCGGGTTCTGCATCGAGTGTGCGTATACGACCATCAAACTTTATCACATTATTGACAAATGGCATTTGAAAATAAAGTCCAGGGGTAAAATCCGCTTTAACCACTTCACCCAACCGAAATAAAATGGCCTTTTCCCTCTCACTGACGGTAAATACCGACAGTGACCCCACCAATAATGCGACTGCAACCACGACTACGGCAATAATTTTTACTTGGCCCATTAGCGGCTCCCTCTTCTAACACTCTCTCGACCTCGAGAACTACTCGATGTACTCGCCGTTGGATTTATCATTTCCACGGGCGGTGGAATTATATTTCGATTACCCCCACTACCGGCGGCCCTGTCTAGAGGTAGATAGAGTATATTGTTGCCTTTAACATCCACCATCACCTTACTGCTATTTTCCATCACCGATTCCATCGATTCCAAATACAGACGCTTGCGGGTCACTTCAGGGGCCTTTTGATATTCGACCAATATTTTATTGAATCGAACAGTTTCACCCTCGGCCTTGGCAATCACCTGTTCTCTATAGGCATTAGACTCTGCGATTAGGCGTGCAGACTTACCACTCGCCCTAGGTAAAATGTCGTTGGCATAGGCTTGGGCCTCGTTCTTGAGGCGTTCGTTATCTTCCCTAGCCTTCACTGCGTCTTCAAACGCACCCTGTACCTGTTCGGGAGGTTGCGCATCTTGTAAATTGACGCTGATAACCAATAAACCAGTGCTATATTTATCCAAAATACGTTGTATCAATTCGCGCACTTGTGAAGATATCTCTGCTCGACCCTCGGTCAAAATAAAATCCATTTTATTCTTGCCAATAATCTCTCTAATCGCGCTCTCGGTCGCGGTTCGCAGGGTCAAATCTGGACCTTTAACCTTAAATAGATAATCACTCGCACTCTTAACTTTATATTGCACCGCCATTTGAACATCGATTATATTCTCGTCTTGTGTCAACATCAGCGACTCTCGCTCCACCTTGGTTGACGCATTGCGTGTACTAGAACTAGAACGATAACCGATATCCGCTGTTCGAATCTCTTCGATATTGACGGTTTCCACCGACTGAATAAAACGCGGATACCAGTGCGGACCCGGCATCGTGGTAGAAGAGTAGGCTCCAAACTGTAATACCACACCTCGAGTACCTTCTTTAATGATGTAAATACCTGACAACGCCCAAGCGATTACCGCGACGATAGCGATTAGACCGATACTCATCGATCCTAGTCCACCACCACCGCTGGTACTTTTTCCACCGCCGCCACCAAAAATGGAGGAAAATTTCTGTTGCATCTTCTTTACGACTTCATCTAGGTCAGGCGGCCCTTGATTGCCATTGCCACCACCCCAAGGATCTTTTTTACCCGAACCACCAGGTTCATTCCACGCCATTTAATATACTCCGTTGCTCAATTATAAATTATTTATTTAGAACGTTATAAACCGTAAGACACATTCGATAGTGACAAAATATTAGAAGTTAACGATTATAAACAAAAAATTAATCTTCGTAAGCCTTTAGTCGGCAGTTACACGTCTTATTATCATAACTTGTTGCCATAGCTTATGTTCATCGCTTTTAATCAAAGGCTGAATTGTAGGGGTGTATGCCCTCAGCCGCAATAGTTTAGTAACAGATTTGTATCAATATCTTCATCCCGCACGACCGTTATTTGTGGATTTTTTAAGAGTTTGTTTAACCTGGATCGCATTGTACGAACGGTGAGCAATAAATGTCGCTGCTCGCTGTCCATCGATTCTTTTTTTACTTCAGCTGATTCGAATACCAGCGCACGCAATCGAGCATCAGCCTGTTCGATTTTTATGCAGACAGATACAAAATTCGCGGTAAGGTGTTGTTCGATTGCCTCCAGCACCAATTCTACACCTTGACCACTGAGTGCGGAAACCCAAACACGTCTTGGCAAGCCATTTTCAGCATAGTCTATGTGAGGCGATGTATCAGACAAAAGGTCTATCTTATTAAAGACCTGCAGCTGAGGTATATCTGCCGCCCCTATTTTCTTTAAGACAATATTGACCTGGGAAATATTTTGATCAAACTTGGCATTACTCGCATCAATAATATGCAGCAATAATTGAGCTTCCTTGGTTTCTTCTAGTGTAGAGTGAAATGCGACCACCAGTTCATGCGGTAAGTCACGTATAAAACCCACGGTATCCGCTAGAATGATGGCATTGCCGCCATTGAGATTTATCCGCCGAAGCGTGGGATCGAGTGTGGCGAACAATTGGTCCGCGGTATAGATATCAGCACCCGTAATCTGATTAAACACCGTCGATTTACCCGCGTTGGTATAACCCACCAACGAAACCGTCGAAAGATCGGCTTTCTTGCGTGACTGTCGCCCCTGTTGTCGCTGGTTTCTGACCTTGATTAGACGTTTTTGAAGCTGCTTGATTCGGTTTCCGATCAAACGTCGGTCGGTCTCTAACTGGGTCTCGCCCGGTCCACGTAAGCCGATACCGCCTTTTTGTCTCTCTAAATGGGTCCAACCACGGACTAAACGTGTGGATAAGTGTTTGAGTTGAGCGAGTTCGACCTGCAAACGCCCTTCATGTGAACTAGCCCGCTGAGCAAAGATATCCAAAATCAGACTCGTTCTATCCAATACCCGGCAACACAATTCACGTTCCAGATTTCTTTCTTGTGCGGGAGACAAAATGTGATTAACCAGCACCAAATTGGCTGAGTTTTGTTCGACTTGCAGACGAATATCTTCAACCTTACTCTGACCAAATAGAAATTTTGGCTCGGGGTTTGCTCGCTTTCCGGAGACTATAGCGACCACATTTGCCCCTGCCGAACGCGCTAATTCTGAGAATTCTTGTATGTCCTCAGCATCAACCTGGAGTTTATGAGCCGCCGACGAGGACGAGGTAAATCCAATTTGCACGAGTACAGCGGTTTCCCCTATTTGAGGCCGATCAAACAAGCGCAACCCCTTTTCTGAGGTAGAACACCTCGATTCTAGGGTAAGAAAGCGCGAAGTTTAAGTCAGTGCACGCGATCATGAACTCCTCTGGTCAGTTCCTTCCGCGGAGGGTAGCTTGACGTTTCTCGCGGGCACTACAGTCGATATGGCATGCTTATACACCATCTGACTGACACTATTTTTTAACAAGACCACGAATTGATCGAATGAATCGATATGACCCTGAAGTTTAATCCCATTAACGAGGTAAATCGCAACGGGTACCCGCTCTTTTCGCAGGGCGTTTAAAAAAGGGTCTTGTAGGGATTGCCCTTTTGGCATAATAATTCTCCTTCTAATTATTGTCTTGTTATAGGACTAAGCAATAAGCAAAGCCTCAATTTATTATTGCACAGGCTAAAATCGACAGTTGTACCAGAATATACAGAATAGAGCGTCAATAACAGAAAAATACGACATATCGATTAAAAAGTACCATTCAGTCAATAAACTATAGCATACGACTAGCGCCACACTACAAGATGGTATCGCTACGGAGCTTTTTCAATACCTCGTGATATATAGTTGTAGAAGTCGCCTCTAACCAGTCGCCGTCTGACTCGGAACGCAACCAAGTGAATTGTCGTTTTGCAAATTGCCTAGTCGCCGTGATCGCTCGTTCCTGCATGGTATTTTTGTCGATTTTTCCTTCTAAATATTGCCAAACTTGGCGGTAACCCACGGCTCGAATGGCGGGGAGTTCGGCGTGCAAGTCTTTCCGATCGTACAAGGCTTCGACCTCGGCGACGAGTCCTTGGTTCAACATTTCTATAAATCTCTTGGCTATTTTCGCACGGAGGTTGGCCCGATCATGTGTCGCAACAACGATTTTTCTGACCGGATAGGGCAATTTCTGTAATGGATATTTGCCGATCAATGTCGACATAGGCTCTCCGCTAATCAGATAGACTTCCAGGGCACGCTGTATCCTTTGCGGGTCATTGGGATGGATGCGGGTTGCGGACAATGGATCGACCTCCTGTAATCGCCTATGCATTGCTTGCCAACCCAATTGATCCCCATCACGACATAATTGTTTCCGAATCACCTCATCGGCAGAGGGTAATGGCGATATCCCATGCTGTAGTGCCTTAAAATATAAAAATGTCCCCCCCACCAATATCGGTATACGACCTTTGTTGTGTGATTTTTCAATTTCATTTTGTGCATCCTGACAAAATCGCGAGGCAGAATAAGATTCACTAGGTTCACAGGTATCAATCAACGCATGAGGGGCTAACGCTTGCATTGCGGCATCGGGTTTCGCCGTGCCGATGTCCAAGCCTTTATAAACCATGACCGAATCGACACTAATAATATCGATGGGAAGTTCTTGTGCCAGCCGCACCACTAATTCGGTCTTGCCCGACGCGGTGGGTCCCATAAGAAAAATGACTTGATTCATGAGATCGTGATTCGTGATTCGTGATTCGTAATTCGTAATTCGTGAAAAATAAAAGATTCCGAATTCAAATCAATAAAATAAATTGATGCAAAATACCCAGGCATCCTCCCGACCTTTAACAGCCGGATAATAATCCCTACGCTCTCCAATACGATTGAAGCCCATATCTTCATAGAGATGTACCGCAGCCTGGTTGCTTGGTCGCACTTCTAGTAGTACCGTGTCTACAGAACATTCACGCAGATTGAGTAATACTTGTTGCAGCATTTTTCGACCATAGCCTGAGTTTTGTTTATTGCTAACCACACACAGATTGAGTATGTGCGCATCACCCGCACCGGTCGATACGATAGAGTAGCCTACGATAATATCCTGCCGTTCACACACCTTGCAAATATAACCGACTCTCAAACAGTCTCTGAAAATCTGAGTCGTCCAAGGAAATTCATAGACATCTTGTTCGATTTCCATAACGGCCTTTAGATCACTTTCCTGCATCGCACGGAAAGATATATTGGCGATGTCACTCATGTAACATGGGGTTTATTCAAGAGTTTGATGTTCTATTATTGATTTCGCAAATAATAGATCTTGCCATGATTTTGATTTTTCGCGCGGCGCCCGCAGCAAATAAGCTGGATGATAGGTTGCCACTATGGGAATGCCGGTATTTGCGTATTCATATCGCTTGCCACGCATACTACCAATTTTTTCTTGATTTTTGAGTAGATTCTGTGCCGCTATTCGACCTAGCGCAAGTATTATTGAAGGATTGATTAGCGCCACTTGTTGTCGCAAATACCGTTCACAGCAAGCGACTTCTTCTGCCCGCGGGTCACGATTGTTGGGTGGTCGACACTTCAAGATATTCGCGATATACACGGCGTTCCTATTCAGACCGAGCGCATGCAGCATATTATCAAGCAATTTACCTGCTCGCCCAACAAACGGCTCACCCTGTAGATCTTCCTCTGCACCGGGCGCTTCACCGATAATTAGCCATTTGGCCTGCTCATTGCCAGCGCCAAATACGGTTTGACTACGACTTTGGTGTAGCTCACAGGCCGTACACTGCGCGACGTTCGCACGTAATGTCTGCCACACTTGCGAACTAGCGGCATCAGTACGTAATTCTGGGCTAGCGCTATTTAAATCATCGGATAAGTCTGATTCCTTTAGCAGGGGCCTATCTGTTTCATTCTGCTGTGCATGCGGATGGCGCTCACGCCGCACCCATTGCTCTATCCCTAGCGCGGCCAAATAGTGAGATCGAGTCGAAGTTGGAGTCATAGATTATTGATCTCTGGAATAGTCGTCTAACAGATGTGAATCATTATATTTGCGGATAGAGTCGATCTTTGGCGGGGTAAATTCTGTTCAACGCATTGACGTAGGCCTTTGCGGAGGCGATCACAATATCTGTATCGGCGCCTTGTCCATTCACGACCCTACCTTCTTTTTGTAGACGTACAGTCACTTCACCTTGGGAGTCGGTACCCGTGGTTATATTGTTGACAGAATACAACAATAAGGTGGTTGCACTGCTGACGATCTTTTCAATTGCCTGAAAAACGGCATCGACGGGCCCGCCACCGAGCGCAACTGCACGTTTTTCCTCACCTGAAATTACGAGTGTAACCTGTGCTTCTGGGGTTTCACCGGTCTCTGAACATACATGTAATGAAATTAATTTTACCCATTCGTTTTCCGATCGCGAATTCGTTTCAGAAACCAGGGCTTGTAGATCGTCGTCGAAAATCTCATGCTTCTTGTCGGCTAACTGTTTAAATCGTGCAAACGTGTCGTTTAATACATGCTCAGACTCGATGTGTATGCCCAACTCGTCCAAACGGGTCCTGAATGCATTCCGACCGGAGTGTTTTCCTAATACCATACGATTAGACTGCCAACCCACGTCTTCTGCACGCATGATTTCATAAGTTTCGCGGCTTTTTAATACCCCGTCTTGATGAATACCAGATTCATGCGCAAATGCATTTACACCGACTATCGCTTTGTTCGGTTGCACTGGAAAACCGGTAATACTAGAAACTAAACGAGAACATGGAACAATTTGTGTTCGATCAATATGCTCCACACTGCTAGTGAATAGGTCTTGTCGAGTACTGACCGCCATGACAATCTCTTCTAAGGCCGCATTGCCTGCCCGCTCTCCTAGGCCGTTGACAGTACATTCTACTTGCCGCGCACCTGACATGACCGCAGCTAAAGAATTGGCCACCGCCAACCCTAAATCGTTATGACAATGCACTGAAATGACAGCTTTGTCGATATTTGGAATGCTATTGCGTAAGTTTTCTATTAATCGTCCAAATTGTTGTGGAAGATTGTATCCCACGGTATCGGGAATATTGATGGTCGTCGCGCCGGCGTCAATAACCGCTTCTATCACACGGCACAAAAACCCGAGCTCTGAACGACCTGCATCTTCGGGAGAGAATTCCACATTATCGGTAAACTTTCTCGCTCGTTTTACCGCACTAACTGCCTGCGCTAAAACTTCGTCGGCTTGCATGCGCAGCTTCATCTCCATATGGATAGGAGAGGTAGCGATAAATGTATGTATCCGCCCTGAGTTTGCGCTTTTAATCGCCTCTCCAGCGACGTCAATATCTTTATCTAACGCACGCGCCAGCGCACAAACCGTACTCTCCTTGACAATACTAGCCACTGACTTTACCGACTCGAAATCACCCGCACTCGCAATGGGAAACCCTGCCTCAATGATGTCAACACCCATTTTCTCCAAGGATCGTGCAATACGCACCTTCTCCTCCCGAGTCATCGATGCGCCAGGACTCTGCTCGCCATCTCGCAAGGTGGTATCAAAAATGATTAATCTATCGCCTTTCGAGCTCATACGAGTTACTCCATAATATCTCGCCCATTCGACCTTAGTTATAGTTCAAGTAGTGTCTAATAAGCGCTAAGAACAGCAATCTCTAACCAGTATCGTCATCGGAATGTTTATGATCAGACATGTGTAAGTGGCGCTCTGCTCGTCTTTTTCGGAGCGCCCACAAGGTTACTATCGGTCCTGAAACTGCATAGCCTAAGAAAATCGCAAACAGTACCTGTGGTGGATCAATTGAAATAAATACAAATACCGACACTATAGTTATTAACGCAACAAAGGGTATTTTTCCTTTTAAGTCTAAATCCTTAAAACTGCGGTAGCGCACATTGCTCACCATCAACAATCCGGCAAACAGGGTTATAAAAAAGGCGGCAATACGCCAATCCGCGCCGTCACTGACATAGGCGGTGCCAACCCAAACAAGGCCTGCGATTAATGCGGCGGCGGCTGGACTGGCCAATCCTTGAAAGTAGCGCTTACCCACGGTTGCCGCTTGGGTATTGAATCTTGCCAAGCGTAACGCGGTTCCTGCTGTATAGACAAACGCGGCCAACCACCCCAACTTACCCAAGCTGGAGAGCGCCCAGAGGTAGATAACCAAGGAGGGGGCCAATCCAAATGAGACCATATCGGCCAAGCTGTCATATTGCGCCCCGAATTCACTTTGCGTATTCGTCAGCCTTGCAACTCTACCATCTAGCCCATCCATTATCATGGCAATAAAAATTGCAATCGCCGCCGACTCAAAATTTCCCGACATCGCCGTGACGATAGCGAAAAACCCAGCAAAAAGACATGCTGTGGTAAATAAATTAGGCAGTAAATAAATACCGCGACGAATTTTTTTATCTGTTGGTTTTGACATAAGAACCAGGTTAAAGGTTAAAGTATAGGTTTTAGGTAAAAGGTT
>JBGMRO010000003.1:17544-22081 GCA_048061555.1 Thiohalomonadales bacterium
TCTAGGTTCTAGGTTTTAACCTTTTACCTTTCACCTAGAACCTTTAACCTATCTCTCAATGGACCAAGGTCGCAATGGTATCAGATCCGCCGATGACACAATCGCCTACCTGCACATCTATCCAGGTATTTTCCGGCAACATAACATCGACCAGCATAGATAAAGGAAATAGGCCGCAGCGTTGCCCCTGTCCGATTCTTTCGCCAACGCTGCGATAACACCGCAGTCTATTTGCAAAATGTAATAACTGTAAGCTTACGGATACATCATCGGCTTCATCACTCTGCACCCATTGAATAAATGTGTTATGGGTAATATTTTTTTCGGTAGAGGCCCTTTCGTGCCACTGTTGCATAATCTTACCTTCCATAGGACTGCGAATAGCCATAACATTATACCAGGGCTTTTTAATCGTTATGCAAATTGCAGCCCTCTCCAAAAGCCCATCTGTGCATTCTCTAATCTCGATAATACAACCATCCACCGGTGCCACCACGGCGAGTGGCAGCGAAGGAATTTCACGTGGTGGATCTCGATAATAGATGAAAACAGCGGCTAGTAGCATCCATAAAAATACAACCCAATAACTCTCGAAATAGATTTGTACGCCGCCAAATACCACCGTCAATACAACAATGGCTCTCCAGCCTTCCCTCGCAATAATGGGGTGATGATAAGAAGTCATTAAAACGGTGTCTTATTACTCAAGTTTCGAAGTTAAAGAGTATAACAAAGCTGGCCATGGGTGGATAAGCGAAGCGCATCCACCGTTGGTTATCTCTAGCATGTCTTTTCTGCGTCCAACGGATGTGCTAGGTTGAATCAGTGAGCTTGCTGGACCATACAATCTTGATCGGGCGACCTAGGGAGATACCCCCCTCGTCGACCGATACAAGATATCTAGATTAATTTTTCGATTTATCTACGATTTTATTATCGGCAATCCATGGCATCATACTGCGCAATTTTTCCCCCACCTCTTCAATGGGGTGCGCCTTACCGATGCGACGCTTTGCCTTCAAGGTCGCGGCACCGGCTCGATTTTCTAGGATAAATTCTCGTGCAAATTCGCCATTTTGTATTTCTGTTAAAATACGTTTCATTTCGGCTTTTGTCTGCTCGGTGATTATTCGCGGCCCACGGGTTAAGTCACCGTATTCTGCGGTGTTGGAAATCGAGTAACGCATATTCGCAATACCACCCTCATACATGAGGTCGACGATCAACTTCAGCTCGTGCAGGCATTCAAAATAGGCCATCTCTGGTGCATACCCGGCCTCAGTCAAGGTTTCATATCCGGCTTGAACCAATGCCGTCGCGCCACCACATAGCACTGCCTGCTCACCAAAAAGGTCCGTTTCGGTCTCTTCTTTAAATGTCGTCTCAATAATCCCCGCCCGACCACCACCGTTGGCTGATGCATACGACAGGGCGATGTCTTTAGCCTGACCAGAGGCATTGTTAGAAATCGCAATCAAACTAGGCACACCACCACCCTGGCAATACGTCGAGCGTACGAGGTGGCCAGGTCCCTTCGGTGCTATCATAATGACATCTAGATCAGACCTCGGTTCGATTTGCTCGTAATGGATATTAAATCCGTGTGCAAACGCCAATGCCGCGCCTTGACGTATATTGGGTAACACAGATTCTAGATATAAGGCTGCTTGATGCTCATCGGGTGCCAATATCATAACCACATCGGCCGCTGCTACTGCGTCAGCAATATCCTTGACAACCAGACCACAGTTCTTGGCTTTACTTACTGAGGACGAATCCGAACGCAAACCCACAACGACGTCTACGCCAGACTCTTTTAGGTTATTTGCGTGTGCATGCCCCTGAGACCCATATCCAATGATCGCGATTTTTTTACTTTTTATTATCGAGAGATCACAATCCTTATCGTAATATATGTTCATGATGTTACTTATTCTCCTATCCTAAGATTTTTGTATTATTGAGTTTCGCACACAGGGCTACCGTAATGTTTGCTCTATACCCATCACGAATAGGTTTCCCTGCAAATTGCACGTCCTATTCCCTCCGTGGCCACGTTGCAATTCCTCACAATAGGTCGACTATTACTCGTCATCGCGCCTTGCCACAGAGTAAATATAACGCACCCTTTACTAGGGAAACCTATCCGTAATGGGTATATTCAGAGTTGCAGCACTCGGTCACCTCTCGCTATGCCGGTTACCCCGGATCGAACGGTTTCTAGTATGGGTACGTTCACGGCGGTAATAAAGGCATCTAGTTTATCGCTATCCCCCGTCAATTCTATCGTGTAAATCTTACTGGTGACATCGATAACGTGCCCCCTAAATATTGCCGTCAGGCGAATAATTTCTTGACGTGTTTCAGAACCTTCTGCACTCACCTTGATCAGCATCATTTCTCGTTCGATATGGTCACCGTCGGTCAAATCGACCAACTTCACGACATCGACCAATTTATTCAGTTGTTTGGTAATCTGTTCAACTATTTCTTCAGAGCCACTGGTCACCAGGGTAATCCGCGACAAGGTTTCATCTTCTGTCGGGGCAACCGATAATGATTCTATGTTATAACCTCGAGAAGAGAATAGACCTGCAACCCGGGACAATGCACCCGCTTCATTTTCTAGCAAAATCGATATTATGTGACGCATGCTTAAGCCAAACTCCTACCCGAAGATAAATACATTTCATTATGTCCCTTACCGATTTTGACCATCGGGTATACATTTTCGGACTGATCGGTAATAAAGTCCAAAAAGACCAAGCGTTTTTTGTTTTTTACAAAGGCCTCTTTTAGGGCTTCTTTGACATCGCTGGGCTTTTCAACCTGTATGCCAACATGGCCGTAACTTTCCGCCAATTTTACAAAATCAGGTAAGGCCTCCATATAGGAATGTGAATAGCGTTTTTCATAGATAAACTCCTGCCATTGCCGCACCATGCCCATATAACGATTGTTGAGACTGATAATTTTTAGGGGTAATTTATACTGCAAACAAGTCGACAGCTCCTGGATGCACATTTGGATACTCGCTTCCCCGGTAACACAGGCCACCGTGGCGTCTGGGTGGGCGAACTGTACACCCATCGCGGCGGGTAGACCAAAGCCCATCGTGCCTAGGCCACCCGAGTTTATCCAGCGGCGGGGTTTATTGAACTTGTAGAACTGTGCCGTCCACATCTGATGCTGACCTACATCTGAGGTGACAAAGGCATCGCCGCCGGTAATTTCTACCAATTCTTCTAATACGTACTGCGGTTTGATTAAATCGCTGTCGCGATCATAGCTTAGACAATCTTCGGCACGCCATTTGTCAATCTGTTGCCACCATTTTTGCAACGCTTCTGCATCTGTTTTTTTAGACGAAGCGTGCAACTGCGCAGAAATTTCCTGTAGTACGACCTTAACATCACCGACGATAGGTACATCAACCTTGATATTTTTTGAGATAGACGATGGATCAATATCAATATGAATAATGGTGGCCTTAGGACAAAACTTGTCTACCTCACCGGTGACCCGATCATCAAATCGGGCACCTATAGCGATCAGGACATCACATTGATGCATCGCCATGTTGGCTTCGATAGTGCCGTGCATACCCAACATTCCGACAAATTGCTTGTCGGTGCCGGGATACGCACCGAGCCCCATCAGGGTATTGGTGATAGGAAACTCTAAATAGTGTGTTAGATCAGTGAGTTCCTTTGAGGCATCACCCAAGATGACCCCGCCGCCGGTATATAACATAGGTCGTTTTGCCGACAGGATAAGCTCTACGGCACGTTTGATTTGTTTCGGGTGGCCATTCAGCACAGGGCTATAGGAACGCATCTGCACTTTTTTTGGATAGCTATAATCTACCAAGACGTTGGGTGCTGTAATATCTTTGGGTATATCGACCACCACGGGGCCGGGCCGACCGCTATTCGCAACATAGAAGGCCTTTTTCAAGGTTATGGCCAAATCCTTGAGATCTTTAACCAGGAAATTATGCTTTACACAGGGGCGCGTAATGCCGACGGCATCGACCTCTTGAAATGCATCGCTACCGATATAGTGTGAGGCAACCTGGCCAGTAATCACCACCATCGGAATTGAATCGAGGTAGGCCGTGGCAATGCCAGTTACCGCATTGGTTGCACCCGGACCGGAGGTTACAAGTACCACGCCAGTTCGCCCCGTGGATCTTGCATAACCATCGGCAGCATGGGTCGCGCCTTGTTCATGTCGAACCAAGATATGTTTCAATTTATCCTGCTTGTATATCGCATCATAAATATGCAATACCGCCCCGCCCGGATAACCGAATAGATATTCAACTCCCTCATCTTGCAAAAATTGAACTAAAATTTCAGCACCACTTAATTTCACTGGCTTCCTCGTAATGTTATTAATTTACGCTATTGTTAATAATTGACTCTGATTTCGACTCTAAATTTTACTCTATCCGTATTGTCTAGTCAGGCCTGTTTCACTCTGCTTTTTGCTCGAATTTAATTCGCTGCGTCCAAACCGTCCAAAATATAACCTA
>JBGMRO010000004.1:0-20085 GCA_048061555.1 Thiohalomonadales bacterium
CGATTGTTTCAATTCTTGAGCCAAGGCTGGATTGTAAGTACGATTGGTATTATTGCGCTGATTATATTAATTTGGATTGGTGGGCCTTATCTCGGACTAGGGGATTCTAGACCGCTGGAAACTGCCTTCAATCGATTAATCGCGACAATTGTGATACTTTCGATTTGGGCATTAAACAATTTACGTCTGCGTGTTACTGCAAACAAATCCAATTCGGAAATAATAAACAGTTTAGTCGCCGCGCCAACGCCTTCCAGCGACATACCCTCCGATGTTTCAGCAGAAGAAATCGCTGTCCTGCATGAGCGTTTTACAGAGGCACTGCAACACCTCAAACCCAAGAACCTGCAAGACCGTCTCTTTGGTAAACAATATCTCTATGAACTACCCTGGTACGTTATCATCGGGCCGCCAGGCTGTGGCAAAACAACCTTGCTTGAAAGCTCTGGGCTCGAATTTCCGCTGGCCGAATATTCTCTACAAAAAAAAATTAGTGGCGTGGGAGGTACCCGAAATTGTGATTGGTGGTTCACCAATGAGGCAGTACTGATCGATACGGCGGGACGTTATGTCACTCAAGATAGTGATGCAGAAGTAGACAGTGGTGCTTGGTTGGGCTTTCTCGACTTACTGGGCAAACAACGGCCTCGACGCCCTCTTAATGGCATTATGGTCGCTATCAGTATCAAAGAATTACTGACAGAATCGCCGCAGCAAAAAGAATTCCATGCCTTCACCATCCGACAGCGAATTGAAGAACTATATAGCCGTCTCAATATCCGCCTGCCGATCTACCTGCTCGTTACCAAAGTCGACCTTATCGCAGGTTTTAGCCAATTTTTTGATGATTTCAGTAAGGAGCAACGCGCTCAAGTTTGGGGCATTAGCTTACCCACAAACAACCAGAAAACGCCCGATAGCCTAAGCCGTCTGTTTTGTGACGAATTCGATGCATTACTCAAACAACTCAACTCGCGCCTTAGCTGGCGTCTTTATCAAGAACGCGCTGTAAATCGCCGTGAGGCGATCAACGGCTTTCCACATCAATTTGCGGCACTAAAACCTCTACTACAAGATTTTCTAGAAAAGACATTTAGTCCCAGTCGATATGGCGCCCATCCCTGGTTACGCGGTATTTATTTTTCCAGCGGTACCCAGGAAGGCAGTCCCATTGATCGTATCATGGGTTCCATTAGCTCATCACTGGGCATAGGCGCACAGTCACAACCGGCATTCCAGGGGCACTCTCGAAGTTTTTTTATTAATCGAATGTTTAAAGACATCATGTTCCCTGAGGCCGAGCTGACGACGTCGAATGTGCGCTATGAGAAACAGCGCTTGTGGCTGGAACGTGGTGCGTATGTGGGTGCAGCAGGATTAACCGTGGCGATTATTATTGCCTGGTCTGCAAGTTTCACTCAGAACGAACTCAGCATTAATAAATTAGGTAATCGAATAGACAGTTACAACGAATTGGTGAGCAAGCTTGAATCGCAACCTTCTCTGACCAAAATTAGAAAATTATTGCAGACTGCGAAAGACATAACGCAAGTCTATGACGGTGATGATTCCACACCCTGGTTGATGGGGATGGGATTATATCAAGGTTTAAGCCTAGGTGCCGCCGCCCAACAGGCCTACGAACGTATCCTGCAAGCGTGGTTAATCCCCTATATCAAGCAGCGGCTAGAAAACCGACTGCTTGCCGCCAATAACGAGCCTGAGACACTGCGTAAATTACTCAGTGTTTATGTCATGTTAGGCAGTCCTGAAACACTGGACATCAACACCTTTCGCCCCTGGGTACAGACTGATTGGAAAGACATCCTCAAAGGTAATGAAGAGACCTTGATGCAACTCGCCAGTAATTTAGATGAATTGATCGATACCGGTATCCCCGCTCAACAACTTGATCCAAGCATCATCGAAAAATCTCAGCTCGTGGTATGCGATATCCCACTTGACCAACAGATTTATGCCCGCCTGCAACAGCAAGCAGAAGCAAACATAAAAAGATTTAGACTGAAAGACATATCACGATCCGTAAATAAAGTATTAGTACGCAAGAAATCCCGACAGAATTCCATATCCGGGTTTTACAGCTACGACGGATATCATAAAATATTCGACAAGGAGGGTAAAAACACCGCACAACTCACCATAGCGGAAAATCGCCGCATTTGTGAAAACAAGCAAAAAGAACTTGCCAAGGTCGAGGTAACCCCATTACTTCGCATCATTCGAGAACGATACTTAGACGACTATGTCGATCAATGGAACAACTATTTGGATTCGATCGAACTGGTTAAAATAAATAATTTAAACACAGCTGTAGATGTACTCGGTCGATTATCCGATCGCGAATCACCACTCGATGAACTGGTCAGGGTCATCGCCATGAACACAATATTAGAAAGGGCACAATTAAAAAGCCTGGTCGAGCGCTTTGACATTGGCCAGACCCTAAACAAACCCAGCAACCGAGTCGAACGTGAATTTCAGGACGTACATCGATTACTTCAGGAAACGGATGACAATCCGCCTAAGTTAAAGGAATTAGGCGATTTATTACAGGAGTTGTATGCCTATACCACTGAGCTCGCAGACGCATCGGATCAAAATGAAGCCGCATTTGAAGCCGCAAAAAAACGCATGTCTAGCGGCAGTAAAGACGCGGTGCGGCTATTACGTGCGGAAGTGCGCAGATTGCCTAAACCCGTCTCGCGCCTTATTGATTCTGCTGCGACCCAGACATGGGGTGTTGTATTAGGTGCTGCCCGCGCACATATTAATACCATTTGGCGTTCAAGTGTGCAACGTGAATATAAGTCCAGATTGGAAAACCGTTATCCCTTATTTCTTAAAGGTCGACAGCAAATATCACTCGCCGATTTTGGCCAATTCTTTGGTGAAGGAGGATCTATCGAAGAATTCGTAAATGCCTACCTAACACCTTTTGTCGATACGCGCCGCTGGCGGTTACGCTCAGTGGACAATCGCAACCTAGGTATCTCGTCCGCATCTTTAAGGCAATTTAAACGTGCCTATCAAATCAAGGAGATGTTCTTTCAAGACGGTGGCCAGCAACCAATGTTACGCTTCAAGTTAAAACCTCTGTATTTAGACGCCAGGGTCAAACGTTTCGTATTAGACCTGAATGGGAAGCAGTTGACTTACCAACACGGCCCCCCCCGCACGACAAAGCTGGAATGGCCAGGCCCAGACGACAACAATAGCGTTAGAGTTATTTTTGAACGTATCGACGCAGGTAGTTTTGGAATCGTCAAGGATGGACCTTGGGCCCTATTCGAATTATTAGATGCCTCGACACTTAAAAAACGCTCTGGAAAAGATCGCATCGATGTAAATTTTTCCACCGCGGGTTTCGATGCGCGTTATCAGATTCAAGCCAGTAGTGTCTTGAATCCGTTTTCGAATACAGCACTAAAAAAATTTCGTAGTCCCGGACGTCTTTGATGATATACCACACCAACCCTTAGGTTCACTACAGCCACCCATGGATATGCAAACACAACTTGGTTATTATGGGAAAATCCCTTGCAAGGGTGATTTCATCAGTCGACAGTTACCCCGCTTGTTCATTGAACCCTGGGACCAATGGCTGCAAGAGTGCATCATAAGCAGTCGAGAGCAACTCAGTGAAGATTGGTTGCAAAACTATCTTGTCAGTCCAATTTGGCGTTTTGCCCTATCTGCGGGAATCGTCGGTGAACATGCCTGGATTGGCATTCTTATTCCGAGCGTCGATCAAGTAGGACGATATTTTCCATTGACCTTAGCGGTACCTGTGCATGCAACACAACCCTTGCTTGAAATCAGCACAAACGAGGAAGCGTGGTTTACCGATGTTGAAGAAATTGCGCTTAGCGCGTTAGAACAAGAAAATAATTTCAACGACTTTAATCGAAAGGTGGATAACCTGGGCACCCCCAAGAGCCTACATAGAAAAGAAGGGGCCACACAGCACACACAATGCAACTCTAAACATGTGCTGGCAGAGCAATGGCGCATCACGACGCTAGAAAACGTATCATTGAACTCCCGTTTCAACATACTCCTACAACAATTAATGCTAGACCGATTTCGATCCTTTAGTCTATGGTGGACACAGGGATCAGAACACGTACAACCTACATTATTCGTCAGCCCTGACTTACCTCCAGCACATAAATATCAAACCTTTCTCACAGATGCATGATAAAAAAAAGAACCACTCAAATCTTGAGTGGTGCTGACAAGGAAAATATCTGTTGTGGTTAAATTTATTCTTAATCAGTAGCGATCGATTAATATCCCACAGCGATACCTGGGAAGTTAAATACACTAATGAAAATACTGTCGCTATTCGTATTGCCCCCGCCATCACCCACGGTAAGCCCGATTTCATAGTCGCCTTCTAAATCAGGGTTGAACATGGCGGCCACGATGAATGCATTTGAAATCGTAGCTGTACTGCCGGCATAGCGGGGCCACCGGGTAGAGTATTGCCATCTGGTAAAATACGCTCGTTTAGGACACCACCAGAGAAACCACATATTGATGCCGAGCCATCCAACTGTACAACCGAGGCAGTCTTAACGGTTTGATCCATTCCAGCATCTGCGTTAGGAATAAAGTTGTAGTCTGGAAAATTCGGTATGGTAAACACTATCACTTCAGCTGTATCTACTAACTCACCCGCACTTATCGTTAAGGTGATAAAGTTTTCCCCTGCGACATCCGCTACAGATGTTGGCTTGACTAGATCTGCTGCCGAGAATGTCGCGTTACCGCCCGCTGGAGTTGAATTAAATGTCCACGCGTTACTTAGATCGCCATTGCGTATTGATTTGATTTCTGGGTAGGTAGTTTGCTGATGATCCCTATTGGGGAGGGGGTAGCCTAGATTAGTGCCTAATAAAGTGCTTAATAAGTAGCCCTTGAGCGCTCTTTATTATCTAATTCTTCTAAGTCGATTCTCTTTAATGTCGGTCCATATTGCCAACTGACTTCGCCGGACAACTTACTAACCACCACCGGTGGCAGGTCGACATTAATGGGGCTAGCCGCAGACTTAAGTGCGTAGACTTTTCCTAACCATGCCGTATCGTCTGCAGAAACTCGGGCCATTAACGCGCGACCTTTATATCTACCGTGTAAATATAAATACGCATTGGCAATACTACTCGCCTCTTTTTGTGAAATGCCGTCTGTGTAATTAATATCACGCATGGCATTTTTTACGCGCTGATCGTACGTTTCATAAGGGGAATTACAAGCGGATAAAAAAACAGTAAAGATCGCCACGAAATATAGGCTATAACGTGGAAGACATCGAAACAATGGATTAAATTCAAACTTTGTTGATCGCAAAACTAAATGAAGTATTAACATCTGTACCGTCCTGGTAATATTTAGATGAGTGAATCAAGCCAAATAGGCTTTTCGATACCGTAACCCTGCCCATAATCGACCCCCATCTCAGTGAGTATTTGCAGAATTTCATTATTTTCGACATGTTCCGCGACGATTTTTTTACCCATAAAGTGTCCAATCTCGCTAATCGATTTTACAATAGCGCGATCAGCAGGATTATTCACGAGATCCTTAACAAATGCGCCATCGATCTTCAGATAGTCAATCGGCAAATTTTTGAGATAGGCATAGGAAGACATACCGCTACCAAAATCGTCTAACGCGAATTTGCAACCCGTATTTTTTATGTTTTCAATAAACTCCGCGGCATCTGACAAGTTGGTTATACCCGCCGTCTCGGTAACCTCAAAACAGACCTTATTGGTTGGTATACCTGTACTTTCGATTTGATGCTCGATGAAATCAATTAACGTTTCATCGTTCAGGGAAACACCAGACAAATTGATAGCAAAACCAGAAATATTTTCTACAATATCAAGATGATCCGCGATCCAATTAAATGTATTAACGATGACCCAACGATCAATTTCGATAATGCGATTATAGGATTCCGCGACCTCGATAAACTCTTGTATGGGTAACTCTTCTCCTTGCTCATTTTTTGCTGACAACAAAATTTCGTAAAATTCGTGTTTATCTTCATGAGCCTGAATCGACATAATTTTTTGACATCTGAGCCTGAGTGCACCTCGATTCAAAACACTATCGATGTCAGCGACCCATTGGGCAATTTTGTTACGCCGAGAGAGTTTTTCATTCGCCTTGTGATATAACTGTAATTGATTCCCACCTAATTCATTGGCAAGTTCACAGCTTGACTTCGTTGCCTGTATTAAGCTGCTTGCATCGGCCCATCCACTCGAAAGTGTAGCCACGCCTACGCTAATAGAGACAAGATGCGAAATTTCTTTCCATACGAGCTTTTGGTTTGAAACGTGTTTGATAATGCCTTCCGCATAGTCCAGAGTTTCTTCCAGTGAACGATCTCGAAGCAGTATCGCGAACTCATCTGCCCCTAAGCGCCCAACCTGGTTTTCTAGATTTCCAGACGAAAGTTGTGCGGCGACCTCGACCAGTAACTTATCACTGCCATCATAACCACAAGAAGTAACCGTGGCGCGAAAATTATCGACTTTCACAAATAGTAAAGTACCTGTCTGCGCCACATGTTCAGAGCGGCTAACATATTTCGAAAGCTGAGCCTCAAACTCTCGACGATTCAATAAATCGGTTAATGGATCATGTAACAGCTGATGGCGTAATTTTGCATGCAATTCTTCCAACATTTTGAATTGCGCACGGTCCAACGCAGGTTCATTGGCATTGTCTAATACCACCACTTCGCCGCTACGCAAACGTCGTGCGAGTACGTTTGCCTCTAAGACTCTTTCTTTTTTTCCCGATACGTTAACAAAGATATGACGCTGACTTTTTGGCGCTACCCAAGCTAAACGTAGACGCTGTCCATCTGAAATTTTCGCGTTAAATAATAGCCATGTGCCCTCTTTTAGGCGCTTAACCTTGGTAATCCAAGGTAGCAGTGCTTCGTCTTGGGAATTTTCGACATGGGTAGCCTTAGACGTTATCGAGTTAGCAGGTAGCGGGGTGCCATTTTCTTCTAGTTTCGCAAAACGTATGACATTTTTAATATTATTATTATAGGTATTATTCTGAACATCGATTAACAAGTCTAGCTGTTTTTCGGCCCTTAGAAATACGCCAGAATCATTATTGTGTTCATCGTTTATTAAATTAACCAACCAATCGATCGCACGATTGACCACCAATTGTTCTTTTTCGTTATTACCTTGAGTCAACAACTCCAATGTTGCTATTTTATTTACCACACGACGCACAGAATGTGAACGATCGAGATAGAGTGAATCATCAGTAATTGCGGTTTTTAAAACAGGTATTTCTAATCTTTTTAGCCAGGGCCGAATATTCAGGGCAACTAACTTATCTTGCAGCATAGAATGAAAAATATGACTCGATACATCGATGATACGGTTTTCTCTTTTGCCAATACCGAGATTGGAATCACCCGTCTTACCGGATTTTAATTTTTCAATAATCCTATTTTTAAATTTTTCCGGATTAATACTGGCCGTAATCGCAGCGCCGTCCCCTTTCGGTTGCAGGCGTGATATTGCTGCAACCAGATCTTCCGGACTACTCGGGACAGGAGCTTGGCTGACATCTGCTTGTGGGGGTGACGCAGGAAAACTGTTGGCAATATGACCCGTTTGATCTGCCGATCGATAGTGGCTTAATTGATTCTGTAGACTCTTAAGCTCACTCACTAGACTATATAGATCAGCGCTATTTTCGGTGCTAGCTGTCGTATCACCATCGGCAACTGGAGAATTTTCAACGGGTTCTATGTTCACCGGTTTAGGTTTTTGCGCTATTACGCTATCGCTACTAGTGATATCCGCAGTATCTTCTTTCGCCTGCAGTGGCAATGTTTTCTCTGGTTCTTTTATTTTTTCTTCCGATGATTTTTCTTTGCCACGACACTCGGGCTGAATTTTTACCTCATGCTGTATGATCGGAAGTATGTCCTTGGAAATAAGCAGCTCGTTTAGCTTAGTGTAAAACACTCCTATAATATCAAAAAGAATATTCTCGAAAGATTTAAAACACCGCACATTTATGTTGTGTTTGAGGTCGATCGATTTGATTACCTTTTGAAAGTAAAAGGAGAATATTTGCGGGCCAAAAATATTATTATCTTTGTTTATTTTTCCAGCCCAGATTACACTTAGTCGTTTTTCAAGCGCGGAAATTTCAGAACGATATTCATTTTCGATCCTATCGACCAAGACCGTATCGGCTAGCCACTCATCAAACTCTTCATCTTCCACCAACGACAATGTGACTAATCCACGGTTCGCCGTAGAGTCTTTGCTCTCAAAGACCAGCAGTTTATCTGGAGTATAATCGGCTAACGCCTGCATTGTCTCTTGCCGATAGGTATCTTGTAACTCTTTGCCTACGCTTTTTATTATATCTAGAGACTCAAAGTAGACGTTGTGGTCCCGTATATCATTTGCCAGAGATGCAAGATTTGTTAAAATTTCAGGAATTTCTTCGTTGAAACGGGCCATTATCGACTGTACGACACCCTCAAAAACCTCATTGCAAGCCATGATCAGAGAACGATTAATGAGCGGTAAATCCTGCTGAGTTTGCTGTGGGACAGAAGGATGTTTTTCTTGATACGAGACGGCAAGTCGTTGCATGATATGCAGATTGTTGAGATCAGGCTCAACATACTTTACACCTAATCTCTGCTCGTGCGCCCAAGTCACAATCGCATTAAAATGCATGATATGTGCTTTTTGACGTATACGAACCTGGCATTCGATATCCACTACATCACCCTTTATAGGCCTATTAGACAGGGTGCTTATATCGGCATGCGAGGCTTCCAGACTTAATAACAAACCTCCAGTACAGCAATTTAAGACAGTACTCTGCCAAACCTTGGCATCTACCGACTTTATTTTTGCCTTCAACCTTATAGGCATGCGCACAAAAAGTCGCCGGTTTTCTGGCAAATCCTGATCGGAAGTATGAACATTCTGCTTTTGGGGCATGCTGACGCTCTTGCGACTAATAGTAATAATACTAATATCGGTACATTCTTTGATAATCTTAATGTTTATCGTAACGAAAAAAATCCCACCTGATCAAGCACTAAGCTCGTGGCAGTTTAACCCAGCCGCTGCTAGGAGAGCGTTAAATTAGATGAGATCAGACCGCAAGAAAAAAATGAAAAAACCTAGTATTTCAATACGTTATAATACTTAAGTTAATGTTTGGATGTTGATAGGCTTTATATAATGGCGTCGAGCGTATCACCGCGAATGCGTTGTGTGAATTCACTTCTTAGCGGTGACACACCACACCCGAATCGGTACTACATTCTAGTCATTACGACGAAGATATTACTTTGACGGTCGCGAAAAACTTAGGATTAACGTTCCCGACGCTGAAACATTTCGCCCTTGCATTTTGGGCATGGTGGAATTTCATGGATCTTGTGGACAATCTGCGCATGACCACAGCTGGTACAGATCAGTGTGCCCGGACCGGCAACTTCACCGGTGTTCCAGATATTTTCTTCGGCGGCTCGTTCGGCGAGTTGTTGCAATTCAATCTTGGTGGTATTGACCACGTTACCAATCAAATCAATAAGGCGATCTTCGACCAGTTCTACATCAAAACGTAACCAGTCTTTTAATTCCTGACTGCCATCTATCATATAGTCAGCCGCATCTTGGATGTCTTTCGTGACATAATCAGCGATTTTTTCCGCCTCTATCACCGTCAGCTCACCTAGTTCGGAGGCCCTATCCCTGGCAGAATCCATGGCATATTGGATCTTGGGCCCAAATTCACCCTCGGCTTCATCGATGAAGGCCTTGGCTCTTTCCAACATACGATCATAGGCATGGGTATGTTTATTACCGGTATTTGGCATAATCAGCACCTCTGAGTTTATGTCCATGGGCATATAACTATAGTTTGATCCAAAATGCCCATAATGAACAGATATACCGCGTGATCCAAGTCAAATTTCGAACGTATTTTTACTATTGACATCTTTTGCGGCCGCCAACACGGAAAGATAGTATTCAGAAACCGGGATCTATATGAGTTTGCCTCCCGCAACACTATTATCTCTATTGATTTATGGAATCTTTCACCGCACCTTCAACTTCTTCATAGACTGATTCGCCTTTGTAAGATAGCCACCCCATTTGATACGCTACCGTAGCCAAAATGGCTAACACTATAATGAATCCAATAATTTTTGACATTACTATAATTCCTTTTTTAAGATAACGATAGTACGCCAAAGTATATAATAGGCATTAACTCACGTATAGGCCACGGGCAATTTTGTTTATATCGGGTTCAGTATACGACAGATAATGCGTATTTTTGTTTGCACTCGTTAAAGAAATGTAACTAATGCCAAGACTTTACTGACTATCGTTAGCTACAAATTTGGCCACGGCTTGAAGCACCTGAGGAATTCGTAAAATTCGTCTATGTCCCAATCCCTGGGTCACCAAAAATTGGGCGCTAGGCCACGCATCGGCCGACCGTATTGAAAGACTAATTTCTACTTCTTACTTACTATAAAGGTAACTACTCACCCCACCATAATATTGGCTAATTTTCAGACCGAACAAGAGATGGCATTAATATTTTGGCGTTGATTTCTAGATTGGCATGTGGGCACAAAAAGACGTACCCACCCTACAAAAACCGTCTTAAGTATGAGCTAAATGGTAGGGTGGGTACGTTTTTTGTGCCCACATGACACGCTGTAAGGGTGAGCAGTTACCTATAAAGTAAGTAACGTAGACGCACTAAACTTGAGTAGATCGCAATTTTACAGTTAGACCACCTGACCATTAACAATAACAATAACTACAGCGTATCAGGATCAAGCCCAAGATCACATTTGATTTGTGTTACAGCGATTTCAAAAAATTCTGACGATTCCGCCCCTGCCATCAATGAAGCCCCCTGCAAGGCGGCACTAATCACAAGCGCCTTATCTTCGGCCGGTCCGCTAAACGTAAAAACACCTTGTTCTTGACTAAGACGCAATACCATTGAGGACCACTTTCTCATATCCCGGTTTAGACCGCGAGTTTCACGCTGCATAGTATCAGGCAATATATTGAAATCTGGCTTCAAGACGCCTGGCGGGCAAACAAGCCGGTCGTTTAGCACAAAACCATGTGGCACAGCGATATAACTGTCTAACAATGTGACTTAATACCTTCCGACTTTTTTTAATAATAATTTAAGAAATTGGCGGTACTGTCTTGCTCGTAGTATCGCTGCGTAAAATTTGAGACAAATACGATGACAATATATTTAAAAAGAAACTAGGAATGGAGCTAATCATGCAAAAAAACACGGATCAATTCGGCACAAGGAAGGTATCGAAATATCGGTTTATCAACTACAATATTCTAATATTCTCAATTATATTATTTTTTATATCACAGTCGGCCGCTGCGGTTGTTGTCGCAAACAATTCCAACACCGTTAATATTTTTGGCGACGTTAACAGTACGCAACTTTTCAGTGTAGATGTTCCAGCGGGTGCCAGTAATCTTAATATCAGTCTCTCTGGAAACGTGGGCGATGCGGATCTGTATGTCAAATTTGCAGATATTGCGACAGTTAATAATTTTGACTTTAACTCAATCTCCGGGAGCTCAAATGAGACGGTCACGATCGCCACACCTTTTGCGGGGTCGTACAACATTACAATTCATGCCTACACAGCCTTTTCAGGCGTAACTCTGAGTGTCTCCTATACTGATACCGTTTCAACAACGCCTCCGCCCGGGAATTCAGTCATTACAGGAAATCCCGGTACGGTGGCGGACTTGTCCAGCGGCGCAGGAAGCGAATTAAATTTTAGTACTGATATTCCGGCAGGCGCGACAAACCTGAGCATTACACTCTCGGGAAATATTGGCGATGCAGATTTGTTTGTAAAATTTGCCAGTATCGCCAGCGCAACCAATTTCGATTTTAACTCCCGCCTCGGAAGCTCAAATGAAACCGTGGCAATCGCAGCACCTTCTGCGGGGACCTACCACATCATGGTTCAGGGTTATTCCGCGTATTCTGGAGTGGTATTAACGGTCGCCTATACCGATGCCAATTCAACAACACCTCAGCCAGGAAATACGGTCATTATTGACAACCCCGGTACCATCACAAATTTATCCAATGCTGCTGGCAGCGAAACAAATTTTAGTACGGATATCCCGGTAGGGGCAACGAATCTGACTATTTCACTCTCGGGAAATACGGGCGATGCAGATCTATATGTGAAATTTGCTAGTATTGCTAACGTAGCCAATTTCGATTTTAATTCCTTAACTGCCAGCTCAAATGAGACGGTTGCGATCGCAGCACCCCTTGCAGGGACTTATCACATCATGGTTCTAGGGTATTCCGCGTATGCTGGCGTGACCTTAACGGTTTCCTACACCGCGCCCGGTAACACAGGTGGCGGTGTTATTTTACCGCCCGATCCCAATGGCTTCCTGCAATTCCTTAATACCTCTGCACCACGTAATAATGAATTGACCGGCAACAGGCTTACGGCATCAATTAATAGCGGAGCAACCCAGCTGCAAGAGACGACTGATGCGGGACTGGCATATTACAATGCAATCGATCCCCGCAATCTTCGCGGCACGTTAGCGGCCTTTAAATCATTTAATAATAACCTTAGCGATATCCCTAATGCAGTTTATGTGAATGATGCAGATCTAGGTTTTGGTCGCCGCATGTATCTTACAGTGAATCCCAAGGGTAGTGTATCAAGCTGTGTCGAAAACTTTGCGCCTGTCGTGGGTGGCGTAAATGGCTCACTGGCTGAAAAATTAGCGTTAGCAAGCCAAGGCGATCCTCTCAAGGTGATAGCAACTGTCTGTATGGAGTATTCAGGCACCCCAGGGACCGGAGCCACTGCTGATGATCTTATTGGTCGAAAATATGTCAAATTCTTTTCGTATAAAGCCGGTGGAATTCGAATTACAGAAGCAGAGCTAGACGACCGAGGTAATCGAACGCAACCCGGCCTATGCAACTCATGTCATGGAGGACAAGGGAATTCACTCTTGCCAGGAGGCGTATACCCAGATAATGGAGATACCGGCGCACAATTTTTACCCTGGGATTTAGACACCTTTAAATACGATGCAGACCCTGCACTCGATGCCACTGCTCGAAGTGCCTTGGAACCCATATTGAAACGCTTTAATCAAGGGGTATTGGCAACCTATCAACAGCCCCACACATATTCATATACAGGTAACCCAGTCAATATCCCAGACAATACCAATGATTCTACGGGTGTCTTTGTCGATATTCCCATAACGGTTGCGAATATGAATGACCCTATAACAAGTATAACGATATCAATCGATGAGCTTGCCGCTACGCCAGGAATTACATTTACCGGTGTTCCAGTCATGACGATGGAACTCATAACGCCGGCCAATAATGTCATTCGGTTACGCACAGCCAGCAATGCCTCGGCGGGAATCAAAAACTTATATCTTGTGGACGATGCAGGTGCATTTAGTCAAACGGAGAGCCTTGTCAATGGGGTATTGTCTGGGGTTAGGCGTGGTGTGACAAACGGTCCGGCTGCTCGAACACGTTTTGTTATTGAAGATCGATGTGCTTCCGGAATCATTCCAGAAAAAGCTCTCGATCTCGGATGCAGTAGCGCTAATGGTACCTGGAAATTGCGAATTAATAATTTTCAATTCACAACGGTATTGCCGCGTGTGACGGGCCAAGTGAATGCCTGGTCGTTACATTTTAATGCTATTCCCGAAGCCGCATACACTCCAGCACCGGTCGAACTCATTCGAGGTTGGTATGGTGGTCGACAATTGCCGTCGCCTACTTTTAATGGACAGTTTATCCCTGTTGGCTGGACTGCGGCGAATAACCCCGGCGCAATCGCCAATCCAGAGACCTTGTACCTGGATGTGATTGGACCAACTTGTCGAGCGTGTCACGCACAACGAGGTGTACTGGCAAGAAATGAACTGGACTTTTCCACCTATGCCAAGTTTATGACCTTTGCGGATAAGACAAAAAGTTTAGTTTACGATAAAGGTCTAATGCCCTTGGCCAAACGCACTTTTGAAAATCACTTTTGGAATGGCGCTAAACCGACCATCCTAGCCCAACACCTGAATATTGCCGCGGATTTGCAACCGGGCCGAAATATCGCGAATGCCGGTCTTTCACGCACGGGGGCATTGGCGGTGCGTACCGGCTCAAGCGTTAAGTTAAATGGTAATGGCAGTCTATTTACGAATGGCAATTTTGCATGGACAGTGACCAGCCCATCACTCATTGTGAGTCAATTAACGGGTATAACACCTACATTTGTCGCGGACGAAATTGGCAACTATCAGATCACACTAGATACTAGTGGCAACACTGCAGGCACAGTAGAGACGACATCGTCAATAACGATTGAATCATCGCTGACCGCTCCCGCCGCCATTTCATTCAGAAACGATTTGAGTATCAGTAACCCTCAAGCTACAACAACCGCACAAAATTCGTTTGCGACCTGCAATTTATGCCATTCCTTGTCACCAGGCGAACTTACACCGACGTCGCGACAAAGGTTTGTCATAGCTCGGGAATCCGCGTCATCGGCTGAATTAGATGAATATTATAGAGTCGTACGAGATAGAACCGATCTTCGTTTGCCTTTAGAAAGTTTATTGGCTAGAAAAGGTCTGGTCAACAACGTACCTCATGATGGTAATGATTCACCGGGGCCGCTCCAGAATAAATGGCGATTTATACCTGAAAGTGGTTTTGTGGGCGCGGCACGATTCACCTTATACCTAAGGTGGTTATTGGAAGGCGCTAACAATAACTAGTATCCGTCCACAAACGGTCTATTTCACCAATATCCTCGTTTGTGGACGGACACTAACTAAGGATCGCAAGACATAATACAGTAGTCCCATGCAACCCCAGTGCTCACTGGGGTTGCATCCTTGGGAATCGAGACCGAGATGCTCACGTTCGAGGAGCATCACTATCGTCGCTTCGAAAATTTGACTAATACCACCACCGCGCATAACATTGGCCCGATCTTTATTTGAATTAACGACTGCGTACGTTAAATTATCAAGCCTTTATGGTTGATATTTGTACAAACGCAAATCTGCGGTAATTACCTGTAAGTTAAACTACTGATTTCGAACTGGCGTTAACTGCGACAAGACCTTTGTGAGTCGTTTACCCGGGTTTTACCAGGTAAGTAGCGGGTTTAAGCCAGGGTTACGCCGAATTCTGCGCTATAATCTACAGTGGCAATCTATCTTAAAATAAATTATACCTATTTTTTACGAGCAGGAGATCCACATGCGATCCGTATATATGGAAAGGCTAATTTTCACTTTACTCGTCATACTGACTTACCTGCCCATGCCGCTACTCGCAGAAAATACGACCGAGAAACCACCACTAGACACCGTTGACTTTCTTATCAAATTTGTGGCGAAAGGTAAGGCCGTGGGTTTTGACCCTCAGACTGGCGAATCAGATTATTTGATAAACGCAACAGGGTATCTTCCAGAAATTAACGACGGCGGCATTGTCAATAAAAAATTATCTAACGATACGCCTATCGCCCAACTCGAAAACGCGATCATCCGCTTTGAATATTTTGATTTTAGCGCACCACCACCAGTGGTGAAATTTACCTGCCTAGGGTGTACCATTCGTTTGCCGGACGGCACCGTACTAGAGTCAGACCCCGAAATCGCGCTAAACGGTAGAGCATTATTTAGCTACGGCCCGGTCAACACAGGAATGGCATATACAACAATTAGAATGATGGGCTGCGCAGGCTTAAAAGAGACCCGTGGTCAAGGATCTTACGCCAATATGGTAGGGTCGATTTGTTTTAACGGTGTCTTCAATTTTGATCTCAGCGACCCACCGATGAGCCTAGCTTCTATTACGGGATTATCCAATTGCACTATTAGTTTGCATACGCCGCAATAAGCAAACGATGCAGGACTTGACCAGAACATTGTCTAATTGTAGGACTTTGATAGACGTTCTTTAAAATTGTAGCCAAAACCGTAGGCGTTATCCAACACCTCCTGCACATGCAGGTACTCCTTTTTCGTCGCAGCGACTAGCGGTTTGTTATTGGCGTATCGTTTACGTAAAACTTTCGTCGCAGCATGCCCTGCTGATGAAAGAAATGCGTCCTTTATATTCTTTCGAAGTTGCCGTGACACATTTCCTGATACTGAAATTGCCTGATTTGGGTAAGGCTTGTGCCGATGCAAGGCTCTAACAAGTGGTTTGGATCTCGCGTACTTGGCGTTATATACCTTTAGCTCCGATTCAGATACCACCGTCGCAACGCATTTTTTTTCCACTACAGAGACATAACCCTGTTCCCTGCTTTTGATCGGAACAAATACGGGTTGACGAACCGGGTTTTTAAAATGGTGTAAAAAAGTAAGCTTGGCAAAATTTGAGGCACCTTGTAAGCAAACGTATTTGCCGATCAAATCATTTAAACCGGACAGTTTACTTTCGTCCGCTACAATAACATTCCAAATATGTGATTGTGGAATTTTAACTATTATCGTGTGCCCTATATTTGACATGCGCCAAGAATTGAAATGCGGGCCATCGAATATAATGTCTGGTTTGTTTTGCCGCATCTGGGAATTGTAATATTCCCAAGATGTTGGTGCATCATATACTACCGTGCGGCCTAGCGTCTCAGTTAAGAACTTTACAATGGGCTGGTAGGTTTCTTTGTCCTTTTTACCGCGAGGTGGCGCCGTAAAAATTAATGGATCTTCAACCTTTTTACTTTCTTTGGCAATTTGATTCGACTGTAATTTACTATTTTCAGCAATTGCAGCATAAGGAAACAATATTGTAGTTACCAGAATAGTTACAAATAATCTGTTCACTGTGTGCGTTCCTTTTATTACATTTACGACATATAACCTATTTTTTCTTTATAGTTTTTATTTTAGGTATTACGAATGAGGACTTTTTACATTGCGGTATGGCATCAATTAAGTAGATTTATCACCTAGAACTTAAGAATGCCTGATAGCAATTTTCCTACTATAAAAAGTCTACGCTAATAATGCCCGCTCATCCACAGAAAACCACTTTTAGAATAAGACTAAATAGGCTTATATCACCGTCGCATGCAGTCTATCCATACATAATCTATTGTTATACGTAATAAATACCTTACCTGGATAGCTTAAAATTAATTCGAAGAATATTACACCAATAAATTTTCCCCTCCATTCAAAATCACGATTCTTTACATAGCATCACATTGATATAGTATTCATTGAATTACGAATAGCAAAAATACACTTCACGACATGCGAATACATGAGGTCTCTTAGCTTGGGTCACTACTTTCTACTCGAAAATACGGATAAAACATTGATGAAAGTTCATAATTTGCTTAAACTGCGCATTAGTAGAAGGCAATAATACTTAAGTAAGACGTAACATATGTGTTGTTGGCAAAACCTAAGGGCATATATCAGTCAAATTTTATATTAATCGAGGTAACAAAAATCGAAAAATAAAATGACATGATTAATGATGTGAGATGCATATACATATGTAGATGTAGATGTAGACGTAGACTTAAATGGAGTTGAACATGAAAATAATTCATATAGTAAAAATTTGTTGTATTGCTTTATTTCTTAATGCGGTATCCGCCCAAGCTTCCCCTCTTCTATCCCAGACTACCGTAGGTGAAACCGAATTAATCAGTCAGTTTCATGGAGACCCTATTAATGCGGATTTGCGTTTATTGATGGCAGGCAATCAAATAGTTGTTATGGATTTACTGATTAAAGAATTCCAAATACAGCATCCTTATATTAAAAAAATATTTTACGTTACCCTACCACCCGGTAAGGAACTGCAATGGATATTAAAAGGCGGAATTGAACTCCATGGCGAAAACTCTTTTGAAAAAAACGGTTTTATGCTTAAGGTGCAGCCAGATGTTTACAGCAGCGTCAGTAAGGGCCACATGGATAAACTAAATGCTGCAGGAATTATTGATGAATTTATCACTTACGCACATAATCGTTTGGTATTAATGGTTAAATCCGACGACCCTCTTGCAGGAAGCACGCTTACCGCACAACAATTTTATGACTTAATGTCAGATCCTACTGTGACTATTTCTGAACCTAATATTTTAACGCAAGGAATCGAGCGTCATATTTGGCAAATGTATACCGATACGTCCAAGGTCATATATCCAGCTGATACACTCATCCAAGGATTAAACGGAAAAATGTTTGACCCTAGCCAATTGGCCGCTGACCCAACGAATTCTTTGCGGCGAATCGTTTATCTCGATAAGGTTGCCGCTGGCGCTACCGATGTGGTACCCATCCATCACTTAACAACACCAGAAAATCTTCGCCTGGGAAATACACGGTTGGGGCCAGTTTGGACGACAGAAGTCCTATACCAGCAGAATAGATTAGGCGCAACAGATATATCATCTGTCGAAATTGGCGATAAAGGTGCAGATGGACAATTCTTAGATCGGCGGGAAAAAGTTAACTATATTGCCACAATGACAAAAGGGGTGATGGATAAAAAACATAAACTGGCGGCAATATTGTTTTTGACATTCCTGCAAAGCGAAGCCGCTCAGCTCATCATGGAAAGTGTAGGATTTATTCCAGCAACGGCTAATGAATTGGCGACGTCCTTTAAATACCCGCACATCGACTAAACGTAAAAAATCGGAGGTCACTACTCACCCTTATACCCTGTAAGACCGCATATCTGTGTACAAAAATGGTTATGAACTGGCATAAACTCACATTTTTGCCTTGCCTAAAGTACTTACTATTAGAGATCTAAGGCCTTACAGGGGCTGGTGGCGGAGTTTCAAATGGGTTAACGCTCCTTCCTGTTCGAGCTAGAACACCGAATAAATACTTGGCGCCCCCCGGGCAGATCCGTGGGGCACTACGGGATCGGTTATAACCTGCACGCCGTGCAAGCTAGCCAGCAAAAAAAGGACAAACTCGACTATGCAGGCTCCAGTTCCTCAGTAAATTGATAGCCTGGTGTAGAATTTGAAATTTCCCGTTCTTTCTCGTCCATGTCTGCAAGGATATCACCAAAAAGTGGCGTCGAAAGATAACGTTCGCCGGTATCGGGCAGCATCACCAGTATCGTACTTCCTTCTGCTGCCGTTTTTGCTACTTCTAATGCGGCCGCAAACGCGGCACCCGCAGAAATGCCCACAAAGATGCCTTCTTTTTGTGCCAGTTCTTTGGAATATTTCATGGCGACTTCATTCTTAATCGGAATGACGGTATCAATTCTCGAAGCATCGATAACTTCTTCGACTAATTTGGGAATAAAGTCCGGTGTCAATCCCTGCATAGGATGGGGCGAAAACTCAGGATGTGTCTCTATGACACCCTTATCGGTATAAGATTGGGCAATGCCACTACCAATCAGCTGTGCGCCTTCCGGTTCACAAACAACAATTTTTGTCGCGGGACTTTCTTCCTTAAGTACACGCGATACACCATTTACCGTTCCTCCGGTTCCAACGCCGCTTACCCAGTAATCCAGCGGTAAATCCGAAAAATCGTCGAGTATCTCTCTAGCTGTGGTACGCACGTGCATCTCAGCATTGGCCGGATTTTCAAATTGTTTTGATTGCCACCATCCATGTTCTTCTGCCAACTCGTCGGCTTTTGCCACCATGCCAGTACCTTTTAATGCGGCCGGTGTTAACACTAATTTAGCACCCAGAAAACGCATTAATTTGCGCCGTTCCACACTAAAACTTTCTGCCATTGTAAGCACTAGAGGATATTGTTTTTGTGCACAGACCATCGCTAACCCAATACCGGTGTTACCACTCGTGGCTTCAACAATAGTTTGGCCCGGCTTAAGTTCGCCACTACGCTCCGCAGCTTCAATCACGCCTAGGGCTAATCTGTCTTTTACCGACCCCATAGGATTAAAAGACTCTGCCTTCACAAACAGGTTTATACC
>JBGMRO010000005.1:0-15091 GCA_048061555.1 Thiohalomonadales bacterium
CCGGAATACGTAATACTCAGCTCTGCTGGTCCCGTCTCTGCGACTCCACGCTACATTAATTTTGTGATATATTGCAACCATTAAATTTAGTGGCAAAATAATGTGCAATTAGATGCATTCCAAACACGACAATTACCTTCATGCAGGCAATTTAAATTGAAATTACTAAGCTTGCTTTTTTTCTCAATGCTTATTTTTACACAAGCAATTCAAGCCGACAGTCACGTCTTTTACTCTCTAGCAAGAGCGGGCAGTTTTGTTATTAAGTCGAATGATATCGAGGATATACAAGTAGTCGGATTTGTTGTCGGCTTAAGAATAGATAATGCGCTTTATCTTGAATCTGAGATCAATACAACTATTTCGGGTGGCGAATATTTTAGTGCGGGTGAAAAAGGTCAACTGAATATTACAAACTTCAGTCTGTATGGCGTATATCGTTATGTTTTTAATATTAAATTTTATGGAAAACTAAAAGCTGGAATAGCATATAATTACTTAGACTATGATAAATCGTTTAATAAAGAAACAAAAAACAATAGTGGAGAATTTAGTGGAGGTGTCGGATTTGGACTTGGAGTCGTATTTTCAGCATTTTCAAATCCGTTTATGGTTGAATTAGAATACACAAGCATTGACAAAGACATTAATTTGATTACAATAGGGTTGACCAGCCCGTTTTAGGCACATACGAACTAATTTGAGGCAATTGTAGAGAACCGCTCTCGCGTGTAACATGCATACCAGGAGTGGCACCACCAACCGTGGGAACCAGAACGGATCTACCGAACTAAAACCCAAATACCGTATTGAGATAATATTGTGTAGTACCGAGCTCTTCGTCGAGTCCTTCTGCGACACCCAGCACGACTGGCACGAGTATGGAATCGAATCCAATTTGTAATTCAAAACCGATTTCGACACCGACGCCGGTATAAGTGGGCTTCGATTGCCCTAAACCCCACACGGAACCCGTGTCGGCAAAAACGTTGGACCAGATTTTACCAACCCCGATGGGAAAGGCATTCCAACCATAATAGAACATGCCGATGGGAATTCGCCATTCGATGATGGCCCGCGCTATGTTGCTGCCATAAAGCTCAGGTGACGTTTCGTATCCCCGCAAAGAAAATTTACGTCGACCCAATTGGGTAAGATCGCCTGTAAATGAAGGCTTGTCATTGACCCCTGCCAAGCGAAAAGGTTTTATATGTTCATCGCCCGTTGCGTATAATGCGGAAAATTTTAGTGTGTGTTTGCGACCCAGGTTGACATAGGCATCGAACTCGCCAATCGAAGCATCGCCACTATTGTCTGAACTTGCCAGGGCATCATAGGTCTCCAGGGTCAATCTTGCCGAGACGCCGTCAGTGACACTAATGCCGTGTGGATAAAATTTCAGATTGTTAAAACTGATAGTGCCACCAAACAACGTATTGTCTATATCTGTGGTGTAGTCTGTGTTTATTAAATTTGTTGTTATTTTTTCCGTCGCGACCCCAAGGGCGAAATCAATAGCCCAGTCTAATTGGTTTATAGGATAATGGATTAACGCCTGGTAACGCTCCTCTTCATCCCACTCTATACCCTTATTTGTATTTGGATCCCGTGAGGTCACAGAAACGCTGTTTTCAGCAAATATTGAGAATCGATTATAAAAATCATAGAGAAAGACTCCACCTATTTTGTCTATTTCGTCTTCAAAGTAATAAACCGGCTCTGCAAACCATTGATGAAAACCCAGCACATCTTGGCCTTCCACTAAGACACCAACACGCGAATCTTGCGCGTCACCAATAGCGATAATGGGACTCCAGCCCATGGGTTTAAGCGTATGCCAGACTGAGTAGTCTTTGCCGGTACCGTTCTCACTAGGAACATCATTAGGCTGAGAGTCGATAAACTGACGCGTATCCACCGCTTGGTTATCGTTTTTTACTGTCGCTCCGATGGCCCTTACACTAGAAATAAAGCGTATTTGTTGCTTGCTGCCGGTATATTCTACTACCCACAGACCATTGCCCGCTACCGGGATAAATTCTTTGATATAACCTAAACTATTCGTCAGAGTCGATACGGTATCGCTGCTCACGTTGAGCCTTTTAACCTCAAGCTGATAATCAGACCCTGATATAAAAATTACGTCATTGCTATTAGGTGCATACCTCGGTAATCGTTCTAAACGAGTCGACCTTGTAAGCGATGACCAAGTCAAGGTCTTGAAATCAAGTTCTTCTAGGTTCCAGCCGCTGGCATTACGTCTTATATTTGCAAGCATCTTGCCTCCATCCGGCGATAGATCGAAATCGCCGACGTACTCGCCCTCGGACATGGTGAGCAGTGGTTGAATTTTTCCATCGAGCGTAATACTAACAATACTCGACTTACCATCAGTAACTCGCACGGCGACGATTTTTTCACCCGACTTCGCCCACTTTGCTTTAACCAGGCGCGCACATTCAGTCAATCTGTTCAATTTCTTCGATCCCGGTGCTATGACATAAATATCTAAAAAAATATCAACATTGTTGCAGACTTCGGCTTTACCAACCATAAGTCCATTTTTAGAATTCCAGTCAAGATAGCTGACGCCCCTGACATCGATAATATTTTTTTTAACTCCATTTCTATTGACTTGTTTAATGACCGGCGAATTAATGGCATCATTGTGATAATAATAAAGCGAACCCTCAGGCCCAGCAGTGATATATTCATTGATATATTCGTCAGCAACCAAAACCTTACCAGGCATTTCCCCATACTTTTTGATGGCTTCGATTTGTGGTGAAAAACGTTTGCGTAAATACAATTCAAATTTAGCCCACAACTCTTCGCTGCCTATATTAAAGGTCTGCGTTGCACGCTTATTCATTCGCCACGGAATCAAATTACCATTATAATTCGTAATATAGTCGACGATCTTCTCTTCACCGTATTCATGTTCAACAAATTGATAAAAATAAGTACCATATAGATAAACCTGACCAAAAGGCCAACGTGAACTGCTATATCCTTCGAAACTCTCGTCAGTAAAAGAGCGCAGACCGGTTAGTACTTCCTGACGCATCTGGGATTCATAAATCGCACTATTTCCTCGACCAAACCCCTTGTTTGATTCGCTATTGACCGCAAGACCCTCCGCAACCCATTTAGGTGAAAACAATTCCGGGTAAGACAAAAATGTTAGCAAACCAGACGCACTACCAAATATTTTGCGTAGAACCTTAGGTGTACCTGATACCTGATCACCGTGAAGGATATGCGTATATTCATGGGTGAATACTTGCTCGACCCAGCCGGTATGATCCAATAAGTCTCCATCGATAGGGGGACTCATGTATATAAAAAACTGATTGTAAGGAAACGGTATGGCCCCGCCATTAGAAAAATCGACCGAGTCATTGATGACAATCTCTGTCTTCTTCTCGGGTTGCCATTTTAATGCTACGGTAAATTTTTCACTGACCTTTTCCGCAATAACCGCCATTCGTTGGGCGAATGCAAAATGCCTGTCTTGATAATTAATATTAAAATGTTCGGTAGAAAGTGTCTTCCAATCATCAAACGGCGAAGGTTGTGCGATATTGCGGTCAATCACTAGACTAGAGGTAGAACTGGATTGGGCAAGAAGCGGAGCGGTAAAGGAAATGAAAAAAATGGCGGTGGCAATATGGCGTAATATTTTACTCACGAAATTGAACCCTTGCTTTTTAGAAACTACCGACCACATTGCTTCGACAGGACTGTCAAACCAAAGCACGATCGCTATCGTAACACAATCCGTATTATTTCTAAATTTGCAGGCAAAATAATATCGAAATATCACTACCCGAAAAAATTACTACTTGGTTAACCTACCCCCCAACTAGGCGGCATATTAGCACCAACTAAAGGTATTTTTAAATACATTCCCCTACTCAATCGCATACGTCACCCGCAGCGAGTGGCTTTCCCCGGCAGCCAGGCTAACCGTATCTTGCGCAGCATTTGCGGACTCTACACACAGCATGTTTAAGTAGCCGTTTTCCCCCAGATCGCCCATTTTCTCGGCGACATCTTTCCAAGGATTCCAAACAATAGTGGTCTGGCTTTCCCTTTTTTTGATAGTAATTTTTCTTTTTGTATCATCTACAACAACATCATCTGGCGTTTCAAGATAAACACGATCCACTTCAGAATCGATAGTGATCGGACCGATTTGCTGTTTACGCTTGAACCCGTCCGTTTTATCGAGATATTCCTTTCCTTCCAATCCAGTTACCGTTGTATGGTTGATATCATGAATCGAAAAATACGTATGCAATGCTTGCCCAATGGTGATAGTTTGCCCACTAAGGTTGGTGGTTTTGACTTCTAATGATAATGTCTTAGCGATGATCAGACTATACTCGACGGTAGTAGGCCATGGCCACATAGCTTGCTTGTCCGAATCACGTTGGTTCGTATCCAAGGTAAAGGTGATCTGAGTTTCATCGGCAGAAATAGATTGAGTGGCTGTTACCTGCCATAACTCGGTACGGGCAAACCCGTGTGCAGGATAATCTTTGTTATTTTCATGCGCCCCGAACCAGGGCCAGCAAACCGGGATACCACCTCGTATGGACTTGCCGGGGGCAAACGTGGCATCCGCCGATAACCAGATAACATCGTCCGCGCCTGCAGGAATCCAGCTCAACAAATGGGCCCCTTGTACACTGATACTAGCAGTCGCTTGCCGGTTTTTTATGTTTACAACGGGGATACCGCCTTGGCCTGATTCAAAACTAAGCTCGGTATATTCATTTTTAATAGAATATTTTTTGTTTAGATTTTCGATGTTTAGTGTATCCATACCCGTATTTTTAGACTCCTGCCGAATTACCTTAAAATAAGGCAGCTGCATTTTCAATGACAAAAACACCTTCACTTTGGCCAGTTAAAGAACCCTCCGCATTACTGACTCGCAAGTTAATTTTGTATATTCCCGAAAGAAATTTTGGTAATGCAAAGTCGTCGGTAACAGTCCAGCTCCAAACGCCATCGGACAACGTCAAACCTTCTTTCCCACCCGCCTTCATCCGTGCTGACCGCACTTCGGAATGCTTAATGGGTTGACCGGTCAAGTCATCCATTTTACGTATACGAACGATCCAATTCACGCTTCGCGGGTCGGCGGTAGTATCCAGCCAGGTTATTGTATAGTTTTCGAAGCCGATACCCGCAGGAGTTTTGTACGTAGCGTTTTTCATGGATACATTATCGATCTCTATATCTGCACGTATTGGCGGAATTTCAGCGGTCTGAAACAGACTCGCCGGGTCGAGACGGGCATCGTAATTAACATTCATAACCAGATCAGGGATTGCGCTGTTGATGTGTTTACTGAGCACAACTCGCCAAGCACCCTCGTTAAATAGATTTGTAGCGCTACCATCGTCTGAGTTTACATGCACGAAAGCACCAACTAATTGTGGATTACCATCAAGCTTATCACCCATGCTAAAGGAATTGTATATTTTTGAGTATGACATGCTGCTAACATTATTGTCCCACAAAATTATCGGCGTTGCCGTTGCACCAATCAATTCGGCCCTCTGAAATTCTGGATTCGGATTAGTCAGACTAAATGAAGTATACTTGCGACCGGTAGCGTGCATATGAGTTCGGATACGGGTTTCCGGTTCAACTTGTCTTGCCTTACCGATATAGTCTTCAGAGTTATCATAGAGGCTCACCTCGTAAGGACTTGCCCCTGATAAATCTATGATTAATTCAGAAGGTTCTGTATCAATATCAAAACTCGCGGTAATGGTATTTGTGGCGGCTACATAGGCATCCACGGCGCAATTTTCAAATCGACCACCTCGAATTGGGTCGTCAATATACGGGTTGATAATACTGCAGCTCATATTATCGGAACCGGTTGCAATTACGCCATCTAGTAAAAATTGAAAAGTTTCAGCATTTTTTACACCTACGCTACGCTTAGAAGCAACTTCAATATTAAAAATAAGGCTACGAAACTCTATTTTGTTCAAAATAGAAAATGAGCAAGTCTCGATAGTGCGTACGTTATCCTTGCAGCCATATTGAGCAATGGTATTTTTATCGGCCGACAGCAAGGTTATAATATTCGCACTGCCAAAAGTTCCGCTGACGACGGATTCAACGATGCCCAGGGTATTGTTTTCTAATCCACCCAGAGTCCCAAAAAACCCACCTTGCGGCCCTGATCCCGTAACAGAGAAGGCAGCGTTGATCGTCTGCGAAACGTTGGCTGAGTTAACAATATCTATTTCATTATTCAACGTAAGTACGGTGCCGCCCCAACCCGCTACAAAATCTTCACGAGAAAAACCAGGAAGCGCAGTGGCATCACGCGTCACAATACCGATATCAAACGAATTCGGTATATCGTTTTCTGAAATGAAGGCGAAATGATTTCCATCGGAACTGCGGATAAATCCACCAAAACCACCGCCATTGTCTTTCAAAGCAAAGGCGTCGACTCTAGTGCCCTTGCTTATCACAGCGCTGTATCCGCTATCTACATCATCAAATTCTACCAAGGTCACTTTGTCGCCAGCGATCAGTACCTTGATTTTCTGATATACCGCGGTATTAACATCCACATAGCGTTCAATTGTACCTAAATAGACCCCGCTCAGATCAGGTTTAGCGATATTTCCGCCGCCGGGACTGTTATTACTATCACTACCACCACAACTGGTGAGTAAAATCACAGCGAATAGTATCGCACCAAAGTTGTATAGTGAAAAATGCATGTTCTGTCTCCATGATCTTATGCGTGCGGAAAAACTACCGCAATGTTTTACTCCATATTATCATTAGTCCGTTGATCATGGCTATGCTAGATATTTTCATAAGTAGTATTTAGCCCCAAATCGTTTGTCGGTTGTGAAATGTACATATCGTCAGATTAAATACCGCGCGCTCTTCAACCACTAACTAAAATATCTATTACGCCCGCTAACATCTATTCAATAAGTATTGTACATTTTGTTGTTTGTTCGATAAACAGACTCGTGAGTCTCAATATGTAAATACCTTACCTACCTCGTTCGCGTCGCTCTGTGACCTGTTCACCGCCAATACCCCAGTTATCGGTATCGACTTCATCAATAACCACTACGGTCGTTGCCGGATTTTTTCCGAGTACGTCACTTAACAGTGCCGTTACACCTGTAATCAGCTGTCTCTTTTGTTCTTTGCTTGCACCTTCTTTGGTAATCTTGAAATTGACATAGGGCACTGAATTTACCTCGCTATTTTTATTACATATTAAATTTTTTTCAACACCGCTGTTTGATACTGTTGCAACAATACCGGGCTCTCGATTGATCCATGATGGTGAACCTGACGCCACATGCCACCGTCCATTCGAAATGTCCTGCTGGTACGTATCGATAGCTCAATTTCGTTATCACCTTGCCGAAAATAACCTCTTTCCCGCCCTACCGCAAGAAACATCCCGTCGGATTGATGGATAGTGTAGTCATAAAACTCGACATATACTTGTGCCGTACTGCTAAATATACGCGCATAGACCTGTGCAATCGATTCCCAACCCCGCTTCACCCCACCTAGCGGGTTAGACATACTGGCCTCATCTGTTTGCTGCCAATTGCGTGACATTAATTCAATATCGGCGTTATTAAATGCCCGATAGAATTCTATGAGGGCATATATCGGGCTTGAAATATCACCTTCTGTAGGTTCAGACCCGGTTATTGCTGTTTCAGTAATCATAATTTAAAAACCTTTTAGTTGTAAATACAACTTATATGTTAAAAATAGTCTACTTGATCTTATTGGCACTACTACGAAGCTGCTTGACGAGCACCGCCAGTTGCTTCTCTCCAATCTCGCTAAGCATAGCTTGATATAAATTTTCACCAAGCTCATCCAAGGCCGCATGCATCTTGATTGCCTTGGAGGTTGGATAAATATTCTGTTCACGCGCATCGCCACCCATAGACTTTTTTCTGATTAACAACTTCTTTTTCTGTAGTACATCAACAAATCTGGAAATAGTTGATTTTTCAAGTTGCAGCTCAGCTGAAAGCTCCTTCGAGGTTATACCAGGTCTGGATAACACAATACGAAGTAAGTATGCATGGGCAGGCGACAGATCAAAAACCGCAAACGATTCTGTCCATTTTCTATTTACCACACGGGCCAACGCGTTGACATTAAAATAGAGACATCTATCAAACATGTATTTATCATAGCGCAGTTTAGTTGCGTGTACAACTTATTAAACATAATGCGACGGCTAAAATCTACACTGGAATTACACGGATTCTACTTTAATTCTAACCTACACAACTTTTCCGAAATGTGAGATACTGCAAAGGTTCGAGGATGTATATTAGTTACGCACAGAGAGTCTAGGAGTAAAGCGCATGAAATTGGTTATTAATGTAGTTATTATTATTATCGGCGCGATGGGTTTTGTTGCCCAGGCGGCCTATCAAAATGAAATCGGCATAGTATATAGCGTCGATGAATATAGCCCTTCAAATGACAAGCTGACAACCGCAGGACTACTTGGCAGACACTTTTTTGGCGTTGTCGATGATGACAAGGGCCCTCATCTCGAAGCGGCATTTCTTGACCCCGAAAGTAGCCTTGCCTTAGCCTACATTAATATTGATGGAGAGGACGGCACTGACTCCGCCAATAATTTGGACATAAAGGGATATCTAGTCAACGGACGTTGGATTACCGCAAATAAGAAGATTGAATTAGAGCTCGAGTATACTCAATTTAAAGCCTCCCCTGGCTCATCAAAGGGAAAATTCACCGCGTTAACGCTAGGCTACTATGTTCAAGCCAATGCTGAAGTTTCGATTGAGTTCGGCAAGACTTCATACACAGATTCTATATTTGATACGGCGGACTTAATTGGCATAAGTTACGAAAACCTGCTCTCGCTCAATAATAAACAATTTATAAAATTTGAGCTAGAATATAGCGAAGAAACCGATACATTTAGCATCCCTATTCCGAAAGAAACCACTAAAATAGTCGAATTATCCGCTGACTACTATTTTAGTCGGTCCACCGGACTCGGGGTTAGTTATGATAAATACAGCGACGCCATAGAACAAAAGGTATTAGGTATACGTATCTCGCACTATTTTAACCCACGCATTGAGCTAATTGTAGGATTCGAAACAACTGATGCAAAAATAACGGTGGACGACGATAGTGACAAATTCGATTTATCGCTCACATATAGACTATAACGTGCCTCGTCTACTTCCCGTATTATAAGGAGCTGCGAAACCATCGGCTTGATCCTATTTATTGTATTACAGCCTCCCCGTATCCATGCGGTAGTGGTAGGTATAAATAAATATAATAGATGGCGAATCATACACAGGTCAACCCGGCTCTTAATGGAAAATATAGAACCCGTGCCACAGCACCTGAGCGATGAAGTTCAAATCTGCTAATATTGAGGGGGCTCTACGTCTGTCGCCAAGGAATTAATTTTTTCTCTAACCATTCCAGCGTAAAAGTAAAGATCAGCCCCATGATACCCAAGACAAAAAGACCGGCGTACATCGATTTGATGGAAAAAGTTTCCCACGACTGCCAGATCAGATAACCCACACCTTCCTGTGCACCCGAGAATTCAGCGGCGACGACAATGACCAGGCTATATCCGATGGCGAGCTTTAAGCCGGTAAATATGGATGGTAGTGCCGCAGGGAATACGATTTTTTTTATGAACGCCCAACGATTGATGTTGTAGACAGACGCGATATCGTGAAAAATGCGTGGCATGCCCTCCACGCCATGCAGTGTATTCATTAATACCAAAAAGAAACTACCGATCATTACCACAATGATCTTGGACAAATCACCCAGACCAAATATCAGCATAATTAGGGGTAATATCGCGATCTTGGGAATAGGATAGGTCACGATGACTAGCGGGTATAACATCCCTTTCAGTCGGGCGGATAGACCCATTGCAATACCAAAGGCCATACCCAACGAACACCCTAATAGATATCCCCAAAATATTCGAAACAGGCTCGCCCCAATATCGGTGAGGATGCCTTCGCTAGGACTCGTAAACAATAGATAGTGGATAATGGTACTGGGTGCTGGAAAAAAACGCGCATCGATTATAGCGCTCCTGGTCAAGATTTCCCAAATCGAAAGCAGAACGACAATAGGCAGCAACTGCCGTAGCACCAATAGAATACGCGAATGTAGTCGGGTATTAGCGGGCATGACTGATTGGCTCGCCATCTACACTTATTAGGTCAGTTAATTCGCTGACGATGTCCATGAAGACCTCCCTTCGTTTTAATGCCAAAAATTGTCTTGGTCTAGTAAACGGGACGTCGACAATTTTCCGTATTCGACCTGGGTTCGCTGCGAACACCATCACACGGTCACCGAGTAGTACGGCTTCTTCTATGTCATGGGTCACAAATAATATGGTGATCTTTAAATCCTGCCATAGATCTAATAATAATTGCTGTAAAGACAATCGTGTTTGATAATCTAGATAGACAAAAGGTTCATCCATCAACAGGATATCCGACTCGTTTGCGATCGCTCTACCGATACTCACGCGCTGACGCATACCTCCTGATAATTGATGCGGGAGCGCGGCGGCAAAATTTGTTAGACCCAATTTCTCCACGATATCCGCTACCAATGAAGTTTTATTACGCTGATCCATGGCTAGATTATTGTCTAGGATAAAGCGAATATTTTCTGTCACTGACATCCAGGGAAACAAACCCTGCTCCTGAAATACCATGCCAAAACTCGGTTCTGTGTGGTGATCTTCGATCGAAATACCTATTTCTCCAGTGGTCTGTGCTTCTAGGTCGGCGATCATCCGTAGCAAGGTACTTTTGCCACAACCACTGGGACCCAAAATACACAGAAACTCACCGCGCTTTACACTGAAACTAATATTATCGATGACCAACAGGTCCTTGCCATCGATAGAATAGGTTTTACTCAGCGCATGGACTTCAAGTTGGTTCAAGTTTTTTGTCCGTGATTGTGAATTTAATTTAACTACTGTCCCGATAACTTTAGGTAAAACATTGCAGAGGCCGAATGGAGCATACGTTCTAGCAAGTCGCTCGTGGTGCCGGACATGAAGCTAAGACAGGCAAAGAAAGACTCGCGTGAATACTTCCATGTAAGCTCGACCACCGCATCCCTGCGGTGGAACGGTCTTTCTTTGCCTGTCTTAGCTTCATATCCTCTTTTGGGTTCTCGCTCATAATGTTAACGGGACAGTCGTGATTTAATTTATATACATGACGTAGGTCAGCAAGCTTATAGACTAAAAAAATAGACGCCTATACCCATTACCGCGATGACCGCGCCCACCATGGAGCGCAAACTTACCTCTTCTTTTAATACCCATACCGCCATCGGTAGTATAAATAGGGGACTCGTCGAGTTCAATACCACAGCCACTGTTACATAGGTATATTTTAAGGCAACTATAGACAACCACGTCCCTAGGAAGGCGCCTATAAACGCAGCAATTACGAGGGGTTTTAATAGACGTGGGTTGGCTAGGGGTCTTAGCCACGGAACCAGTTGAGCGGTCACCGTCCCCCAGAAGGCCATTGCAAAAATCGCCCATAGCTGGCGAATAAATGTAGCGTCCATCGCGGGAATTTGCGCAACCGCCAGTTTGCTAAAAATAATACTCAACGCATTGGCTATAACAAAGATTAAACCTAAACCGATGCCCTGCATCCAACGATATCTTAATTGTCGATTGTCGCGATGACTATCCGTCATTTTCTCTGGTGTCCTTCTCTCCCACATGACATAGGTCACCCCAAATATTGTTAGGGCGACGCCCGCCCACGCGAGCGCACTGATATTTTCCTTCAGAAAAACGGCCGCAATTATTGCCGTCGTGACGGGGATCAGACTGCCCAACAATAGAGTCAGCCTCGACCCCAGTCGGATCAGTGTCAAAAAATATAGGGTATCACCCAAGGCGATGCCGATGATGCCACTAATCGCCAATAAGGCCATACCGCGCGTATCACCGAACTCTACTCCTGTGGATAGTAATAAAACACCCATTACGACTAGCGCCAACAGTCCCTTGCCAATATTCATCGACAACGCCGACATCTGTTTACCCAAGCGTGCAAACAGTATTGCTGCTAACGCCCATAGAAACGCCGAGCCTAAGGCTGCGAGCGCGCCTAACGCATGAGATGCGATGGAAATATGCTTACTCCTGTTCAAATTTTTATGGGATAATAAGTCGAATTCAACACTAGGTGCACCACCCTTTTAGAGCGAAATATTATGCGAATCCGATTGCTACATCTTACACAACAACTTCCACAAAGAAGCGCCACACAAGTTTTTCGGCACAGGCTAATAATTTCCACGATATTTATCGTAATCTTGAGCATTACGGCCTGCGCCACAACAAGTACCGATTACCGCGAAGTCGTCGATCACCCCGGCAAATATGAATTAATTTACTACGGATATCAAGCGGACGACCCTAAGCGTTATAAGGCCCTGGTCAATAAAAAAGAGATTTTTGTCACCGACGATACCGTGGTGCCCTCGATACAGAGCGTATTTTTACTCGAGCATACACATTTCAAGGAAGGAGATGTTGTACTAGATATCGGTTCAGGTTCGGGTGTGCAGGCATTGTTTGCCGCGGCCAAGGCAAAAAAAGTGGTTGCTACCGATATCAACCCAAATGCAGTCAAAAACACCTTGTACAACGTCAAGTACCATGGGCTCGAAGACAAAATTGACGTACGTCTAGGCGACTTATTTGCCCCGGTTAAAACCAATGAAAAATTTGACGTGGTCATTTTCAACATCGACTACCCTTACGATGAAAATGATAAACAACTGTGGGAAGTCCATGAACGTTTTTTTGCCCAAGTCAAAAAACACCTAAAACCGGAAGGCACCATATTCTATCAAGCCGGGTGGATCTGGAACATTCCACGCATCATGGACATGATCACCTCAAACGGATTCATTGTAGACCGCATGACCATGGCCAGGGCATACAAACAATATAGAGAACCGATCGTATTCGAACTCAAATATGGATTTAAAATGAAACAAAAAATTAAGGGCGGAAAATCGTGATTCGTGATTCGTGATTCGCAGCCTGGAGCATTACCGATGGCTAGTCAAGTAGAATCTAGGTTCTAGGTTCTAGGTTCTAGGTTCTAGGTTTTAGGTTCTAGGTTCTAGGTTTTAGGTTCTAGGTTTTAGGTTTTAGGTTTTAGGTTTTAGGTTTTAGGTTTTACGAATTACGAATTACGGTTCACGAATTACGGTTCACGAATCACGATTTACGATTTTTCAGACATAATAATAAAACAGTATTCCACCCAGAAGTAAACGATAAATAACGAAGGGCAACATGCCGATTTTGTCTACGAGTTTTAAAAATACGTGGATACAAGCAAAGGCGGTCAGGCCGGATATGCCTGCCCCCATGCTAAGGGCTACCCAATCGACCGGCGTGGCGTCTTTGATGAGGTCGATGGTCACCAGCCCTCCCGATAGAATAATGACGGGTATGGAGAGTAAAAAAGAGAATCGTGCCGCGGCGTCACGTCGTAGGCCCATCATTAAACCCGCCGTAATGGTCGCGCCTGAGCGGGACGTACCCGGGATCAGGGCCAAGGCTTGCGCAACACCGATGACCAATACGTCCTTGATATTGATAGTCGATTCATCCCGTGCCCTCGATCCCCTGGCATCTGCCCACCAAAGCAACAAACCAAATACAATCGTCGTGGTAGCGATGACTGAGGTTGAACGTAAATTCAATTCTATATAGTCCTTAAATATCAGTCCGGCCAAGCCTACTGGAATGGTACCCAAAAGCACTGCCCAGGCTAGACGACTGTTTTCTGAGTTCTTCTTGCCAGTCAGTGACAATGTCCAATCTACGGCCATAGCACTAACCTGCTTTCGAAAATATACCAGCACCGCCGCCAACGTACCGACGTGTACGGCAACATCAAATGCCAAGCCTTGGTCACCCCAGCTTTCGATAATTTTGGGTACCAATATCAAATGCGCAGAGCTTGAAATAGGTAAAAACTCAGTAAATCCTTGCAGTAAAGCGAGTGCAACTATCTGTACGGTTTCCATTCATTTATTTCCAAAAGGTGTTTCCAACATTTAAATTGAACCTACAATTTACCGCGCATATCAAATAGGGAGAATCCTAATAGGTTTTCATCAAAATTTCGAGTTAGGCCGATAACCTTAAAAATCTCACCCATTTCACTAGGTAGGGTGAGTTGCTTGATTTGCTGGGACAAGGCCAAACTAGCAGTGTTGCCGACCTGCTGCAGATCATTTGCGATGACATCTATGCCACAAGACAACAAAAACTGACCTTGTGTATTGTAACCCGCCACGTGCAAATTTGTCGCCACTGCGGCTTCTGCAACTGCGGTGAAATCGACATGTGCGGTAATATCTTGTAACCCAGGATACACAAAGGGTTCTTGGTGGGCACGATGACGATAGTGACACATCAACGTTCCCATGTTTCGTTGTGGGTGATAGTACTCGCGCCTTGCATAACCATAGTCGATGAGCAGCAACAATCCACTCTGTAGACTATCACCCACACTCGTGATCCAAGCCGGTAGTAGCTGACTAACTTCAGATTGGTAAGCATCACCCAGTGATAAGCCAATTTTCAGCACCGCATTTTCCAACGCCGCGTCGGCGGCTTGTTGTTGCCACTGAAACCGTCCTTCATGCCAAGCTACACCGCGCTCATATAAACCACCAAGCCGAATCTCAAATAGATCGACGGGCAATACATCCAAGACTTCGTTACCGATAATAACGCCACATATTTGCTTGTGTGGCAATTCGTGCAACCAAGTTACTCTCTGCAATAAGTGTGGTGCATGCTGCTCGATGAATTGATGTTGCATCACCTGTAGATCCGCACTAGGCTCCAAGATGCAATAACGTTGAGGAAGACTTTGCAACACCTCAAGCTCTAACAACAACTCACAGGCCAATCGCCCAGTTCCCGCGCCTATTTCCAGTATAGTCGTGG
>JBGMRO010000005.1:15191-19369 GCA_048061555.1 Thiohalomonadales bacterium
AACAACTCACAGGCCAATCGCCCAGTTCCCGCGCCTATTTCCAGTATAGTCGTGGTGGTTTTTGTTGGGTAGGTTTTAAGCACCTGCTGGCATTGACGCGCAAGACAGAGTGCAAAAAGTTGCGATGTCTCAGGGGCGGTAATAAAATCTCCCGCGGCGCCAAATTTTTTGCTACCCGCGCTATAGTAACCCAGCCCCGGTTGCATCAATACTAGCGACATATATTCGCTAAAGGCGATAAAACCACCCGCCGCTGCTATGCGCTCACGTATACATTCTATGAGCGCCTCACTATGTGATATTGCGTCGCTCGTGGGTAGTGGTAACTGTGTCGCGGCCCTATTGGCGGCTTGCAGCTGCGCATTAGCCGCCCGTCTTTGTGACGATTTTTTTGACATTTTTGCGGACAACAGCGAAGATTCTTCCTCGCTTGTCCGTGGTGATTGCCCAGGAGTATTATGCAAACTCATAATTAACCTATCTAATTCAACCTAAAATCATCACTGGGACGGCATGTAGGGAGAGTGAAAAAATAAGTAAATACTTCATCCAGATCAATTGCTTAGTACAACAGTGAAGCGGTCAACTGATGATTTTATGTGCAATGGTGTAAACTTTTTCAGTTGGCCATAACAACAGGTTATCGGTATACCCCTAAATTTAACCTACAGTACAAACCGCGCTAGAATTGCTCAGATGGATTGTTGGATTAATCGAGGATTATACAGGAGGAGTACATTAGGTGCCGCATCCCATGACAGAAACATCTAATAACACGGATTTACACGGAAAAACGGTATTAATTACCGGTGCGGCGCAACGAGTCGGCGCACAAATCGCTCATTTGTTGCATCAGGCTGGGGCGAATATTGTCATTCATTACCGCCGCTCTGATGCCGAGGCCAAGCAATTACAATCTGAATTAAATTGCCTACGCCAAAAATCGGCGGTCATTATCGCGGCTGACCTTGCGGAGATCAATTCACCGCAAAGACTCATCGGATTTTCGATTGAGCAGTTCGGTCGCTTAGATATACTCATTAACAATGCCTCAAGTTTTTATCCCACCCCGATTGGCAGTGTCAACGAACAACAGTGGGACGATTTGTTTTGCGCCAACCTCAAAGCACCGTTTTTTCTGGCCCAGGCCGCCGCACCACAATTGCAAAAACGGCATGGCGTTATAATCAATATAGTGGACATTCATGCCGAACGACCATTGCGTAAACACACGATTTATAGCCTCGCTAAGGCGGGATTAGCCATGCTGACAAAAAGCTTAGCCTGTGAACTCGGCCCAGAGATAAGGGTCAACGGTGTCGCACCGGGCGCGATTATGTGGCCTGAGAATGACATGGACGATGCAACCAAGAAAAAAATTATGGATAAAACCTTTCTGAAACGAAAAGGCGATGCAATGGACGTCGCCCGAAGTGTACTCTATTTATGCCGCGACGCGACCTATACCACTGGGCAAATATTGGTCGTAGACGGTGGTCGCAGCCTCAACTCTTGAGGGCCTCGATGGCATTGCGTATCTGATCTAGGTCTATTTGAGGTTCAAATTTTTCTTCGTTAATCAACTCTAACAAGGGCATTAATTGCTCACCGAGTTCAGCGAGGTGGGGCAAGAGTCGAAAGGTATTACCGTGGCGGATCATCGTTAAGGCTTCATCCAATTTAGGACAAACCATATCCATGTCGATCAACCTATCGTTACGACTGCTCTTGTCCGAGGCACAAATCCGATTACGCCCCTTTTGTTTTGCGATATACAATCTCGAATCGGCCACTGCAATCAATTTATCGATGTCATCGGCGCCCGATGTCTTCGCAGCGACGCCGAGACTGATCGTCACCGGCATGCTATTCGATTCGAAATAAAATTCCGATGATTCTACAGATTTACGTAGGCGCTCAGACAGGACAATCGCGGCCAAGCGATTAGTATAGGGGCAGGCCACCATAAACTCCTCACCGCCCATACGCCCGACGATATCGCCCTCTCGCACCATGCTGGTCAAGACCTTGGCTAATTCGACCAGGACATAGTCGCCTGCTTGATGGCCATAGGTGTCGTTAATGCGTTTAAAATGATCAATATCTAGCATAATCATGCTGAAATGTTCATTTTGTCGATGCATTTGGGCAATAGACGAGGTTGCCGATTGGAAAAAAAAACGTCGATTGGCCAGTTTAGTCAGGGAATCGGTATTCGCCTGTTCACGCAGGAATCCGCGACTTTCCTCAAGCTCACGAATCGTTTGAGCAAGTTTATAATGGGCCCGAACTCGGGCCAAAAATTCAACGTGATCACTCGTCTTGGTGATAAAATCATTGGCACCTTCAATGAAGGCGCGTTCCCTAGCCTCCGTATCGTCTGCACCGGTGACGACGATAATCGGCATATTTTTAAAACGAGATGTCTCATAACTGCGAATTTTTTTGATGAGCCCATAACCGTCTAACTCGGGCATAGACAGATCCGTGACAACCAATTCTATGCCAGGGTCTTCCTGTAGAATATCCCAGGCTTGTAGACCATTCTTGGCGTCTACCGCCAAAAATTCGTTATTTAGGGCGCGTTTTAAGGTTGCACGTATCGTCACCGAATCATCGGCAATCAATATTTTTGGCTGCACTATCCTCGGCGGGCTTTCGCTAGGGCGCCGATCCAAATCGATATTCGTGTTTTTTTCAGCCAATTGCGTGCCATCATGCATAGTGTGTCTATCCCAATTAGGAGAGCAAAAGGGACCCCATAAGACAAATCGTCTTCCCGAACACAGTTAATTTGCCTGATTTCAGCAAGAATACTTGGAATACCCGGTAGGCAATTTCGTCCACGGAGTGGTTAAATCAAGCGCTAACAGTGTCCACGCTGCTTTTTGCGGCGAACATTAGATAATCTATTTTTTTCCGGGATTTAATCGAAAGTGTCCCCAATAAATATAGTATAGGTGTCTATAGCGATTTGACTAGCACTCATTATTTAGTGATTGCTTATACGGGTATAACCAGCGTCCATCGATTAGCACTAGCATATTCTGAGTATTCCGCAGAATATAGCATTGCTTATCATGGTTCATCGACAAATGTTCTATTTCACCAGTATTTTCGTTTATGGGCGGGCACTAACTAGTACCGTGGTCTAGTTGACGCTACCATGTGAAGGCGACCTCGGTTAGACCTGCCGTTGCGTTAGTGTGTTCCGCCGCAAAGCGACTCCAAAGATCTGCATAACTCTCCCCATTAACCGGATGCAGCGATTGCGGCGAGAGTTTAGCTAGGGGCAAGAGTACAAACGCATACTGTAGGATTTCACGACGCGGGATATCTAAATTTTGCGCATACAGTATTCGCTCTCCAAAAAGTAGAATATCTATATCTAGCTTCCGATCGCAAAATTTGTGATCGCTTCGACTGCGCTTGTGCTGTGCTTCTATATTTTTTAATATAGCCCGCGTGGTGATTACGTCTTGTGCATAAAAACTTAGCACCAAATTATAGAAATCCGCACCGGTAAATCCTTCTGCTCGACTTTCATACACCGGGGAAAGTTTTAATTGCCCAAAGTGTTCTCGTATCGCTGCCACGCCAGAGCGCACATTGTGGCTCCTGTTTATATTGCTACCCACACTGACATAGACCAATTCACCCACGACGTTGCTCATTCTTCGTTTAAGACCGGAGTGCCTTGTCGAACAATCTTGCCAGGGGTTCTTTTACCTGTTATTGATTGACCTTGGTTAAGGCGCATTTTTATCACCTATTTACCACCTCTTTACCACCTCTTTATCACCTCTTTCAATAATCACACCGACATCGGTAGAATATCGAACGGCACCTGGTTTGCTCAAATGCAATCTAATCCAGGGCACGGCAAATTCTTGCATAATAAGCTCACAGACTCTCTCTGCTAGCGTCTCGACCAACTGAAATTCACTTTCGCCCACAAAGCTAATAAGTCGTTTAGCTACCGCCTTATAGTCTAAGGTATCTTCTATAACATCTGTTTTAGCGGCTCGACGAATATCGGTCGCCATTTCGAGATTAAGGGAAACCGTCTGTTTTTCTCTACGCTCCCAATCGAATATGCCGATAATCGCCTCGATTTTCAAATCTTTTATATACACTATATCCATAAATCACTCTTGATTTGATGCTTTAAGTATTAA
>JBGMRO010000006.1:0-18955 GCA_048061555.1 Thiohalomonadales bacterium
TCGGTACGCCTTTTGGCCATGGATGGCCTTATGTTGCGAATGCATGGATGCATTAGAGCAATCGATCTTGGAGAAATACCCTCGTTTGTGGACGGGCACCAGTTACTGTTATTCTATGTGGTGGACAGTCGTTATTTAAGTTTCATTGTTGGTTTCAATTCTGCCATAACGTGACGTACTTCACTAAGTATTCTGTCAATGCTATAGGCGCCCTTCTGAATAATACCATCGACCCTCCTCATAAGCCGACGGGTCTCTATATCGTCGATACTCGCTCCGGTCAACGCCAACACGGGAATAACTTTTCCAAAATCTTGCTTATCCAGCTCGACCAAAAATTCTTGCCCAGTCATCCCCGGCATCGACAACTCCAATAGAATTAGGGCCGGTACACGTTCGGCGACGCGCATCAGACCAAGATAACCGTTTTCTGCCTCGACGACATCTATACCTTCATTTTCCAGCACCAATCTAACCAATTTACGTGCGTCGGAATCCTCATCCACCACCAAGATGGTGTCTAAGCCTATTTTTCGTAAACAACGATTAATGGTGTTGATGAGATCATTTTTTTCCACTGGTTTGACCAAATAGGCGGTCGCACCCAATCGAAATGCAGACATTTTCTCATCGACTAAGGTCATCATGACCACGGGTATATGTACCAACAATGGATGAGTTTTTACATAGTTTAATATATCCCAACCACTTGCCGAGGGTGTCATGACATCCAGTAGAATAACATCGGGTTTTAGCTCGAGTATATGGCGAGACGCGTTAGCGCCATCACTTTCACATTCGATATCATAACCTTCATTGTGCAAATATCGCAGCGCAATTTCACAACCCATCTCGTCTTCATCGATAACCAGAATAACGCTTTTTTTATGGCGTCGCTCTGATTCGAAACGGGAAAATCGAGTAGCATCTCGTTGATTGACGAGTGGCGGCGTAGAATTGATTTTTTTTTGTTGAAGAAAATCACTGACCGCTACGGGTATCTGAATAGTAAACGTGGACCCTTGGCCCAGTTCACTTTGCGCGACCACATCTCCCCCCATCAATCGGCAAAAACTACGACTAATGGTGAGCCCTAGACCCGTACCGCTATACTCCCGTGTCGTAGAAGAATCGACCTGCGAAAAGGCGGTGAATAATAATCCTAGTTGGATACGGGTTAAACCAATCCCATTATCGGTCACTGAGAAGAGAATCTTTTTTCCTTCCTCATCGTTCCTATGTGACACTATTAATTTGATAGAACCATTGCGGGTAAACTTTGCTGCGTTACTTAATAAATTCAATAACGACTGCTTAGTTTTGGCGACATCGGTTTGCATACTACCAATACCGTCTGGACAAAGAATGGCTAAGCTATTATTATTCATCTCTATCATCGGTGTGACTGTATCGATCACTTCATCGACCAGTTGTTTAACTTTAACATCCTCCAAATACAACTGCATTTTTCCGGCTTCCACCTTTGACAGATCCAAAACATCGTTTATTAATGCAAGCAAGGTTTTGCCAGCCAGGTGAATCTTTCCTAAATCCGCAAGATAAGCATTTTGATGTCCCAAGGTTGCTTCCTCCTTGAGCATTTCACTATAACCAATAATGGCATTCAATGGTGTGCGTAATTCGTGGCTCATATTGGCGAGAAACTGACTTTTAGCCTTATTAGCCGCCTCTGCTTCAAGCTTTAATTTTAACGCAAACTGCGCAGCGTCGTGCTCGCGTCGCACATCGGATTCTCGCTGATATAACCTGGAAAATAGTTGTTCTACTGCATACCATACCTGTCTTATTTCGACGGCAACATTCTTGGCCAGTTTGGGCACGTGTTTACCACCCACAAATTCAACGTTTTCTAAAAAACTGGCGAGTTCATTTAGGGGTTTAAGTAACTTGGATAATATGCGTTGTACAATAACTAAAATAAGGATAATACCAAAAATAGCAGCGGCAAGCCGATTTTGAGCATCGGAGATAATTTCTTGGTAAGGTTTTCCATTGTATTCAACACGCAAAACACCCAAGATAGTCGCAGATTTTGGAGAAAACAATGGGATTTCGGAAACAAAAGGTGCCGCAGTACCTTCCGAGACATTGTGCTTTTTATAAATAGCGCCGTCTAATAAGGTTATTTGAACATCAACAATCATGGGTAATGTAAACTCAGTATCTGTGAGTAATATCATTCTCGTCAGCAAGGTGTGAATTTGGGATTCATTTCCTTCATCTAACGCATACTCGACCAATTGTGCGTAGGAGGAAGCCACTAAATCAGACTTAGTTTGCTCGCCAGACTTTATCACTGGCACCATAAACACAATCCAGTGAGCAACAATTAGAAACATAATGGCAATCATGATCACGACCAATATCACCGTGACCTTATTAGTGAGTTGACTAAAAAAACTACTTATAGTGTTTCGCATATTTAATCAACAATTCGTTCAGCTTGATATGTGAATCAGCAATCGTTTGCATATTCAAATATGGCCACACTCGGCTCGTAATCATTATTCCTATGGTAACACCTCGTTCGACATCTCCAAAAAATGGAGAAAATATAATACGGCTATTGCTACTGCCAAGTTCTACCAATTCTGCAATTTCCACATTGCTGAGTTTTTCAGCGATAAATAGCGCAGAAAACTCCTGGTCTTTTTTACGTAATAATGCATCAATAGAAATAGCCACCGCATCTACACTAACATTGGCTATAGTAGATCTTTGGCGCAATATTAAACGAGCCAATTTCTCCGCCCCTTTTTGGTCCGTCGAATAAACAAAGGCAATTTTGACTTGACCTTGCGCCGTTAGCTTGTGTCGAAAATCATTATCTACGGCTAATACCCGAGGAAATATGGACAGTCCGATATCTATCCGTTGGCCATTTTTTTCACTAACTGCCCATGTTGTTCCAAAAGCGGACAATAACAGCACGACAACAACCCCTTGACGCACACGCTCATGTAAGCTTTTTTCGATGCCGTTTTTCCCGCGCATAATTACACCGCAAGTGGAATAGGGAAGTATTCGAGGCCGCATACCCATGTAGAAATTCACTAATGAAATTCATACTGAAGCGACATCGAAATTTCCCTACCTAACTGAGGATAATCTTTGTCATAAGTAACAACCTTAGTCAGCGGTCCGAACGAGCGTAGTGAGGCCGGGTGCCTAATCTCGGTATCGAATAAGTTGTAGACGGAGAGGGTTAGATTTAATCCCCTCAACATAAGCTCATCGATCGCCAGTGTCATATTTACTACGTTATAGCCATTTAGCACTGGCCGACTATCACCCGATTCTCGTTGCCGTTCCGATTCAGATCTGATCCGAGTCGCCAAACTCACATCGGGTAAAGGTGTATAAAACAGCTCGGCTGACCATAGATAACTCGCGGTATAGGGTACTTCACTACCATCCTTATTGTGCGCTTCGATTAACGACACAATGAAATCGAAATCTAAAACTCGATTAACTTCACGCTGATACTGTATCTCTATTCCGCTTGCAGTGACTTTTTCATTATTGACATAGGTCGACGTAGCAGGGTCGTTTATAATAAAATCGGTCAGAGTGTAATAATACAAATTAGCATGGGCTACATTTATTTCATCATTGTAAAAATAACCGAATTCAAAACTATTGAGTCGTTCTGATTGTAGATCCGGGTTACCGTTAACGACCGCGTTATTTTGACTATATAATTCAACAAACGTCGGCGGCCGAAACGACTGCGCGAATTGCAGCTTAAATGTCTTATGCGGATCTAGTTGATAAACGGAGGCAATACGCGGTGTCACATCGCCACCAATATCACTATAGTGATCGTAACGAATCCCTGTAGTCAACTGCAATTTTTCTGTCAGTGGATATTGATCCTGAAAATACAGCGCATGTAGATCACGGCTTAAACCCTCCCGCAGCCAATTGTCAGCACCAGTATACTTAGCATTTTCGACTGGCACTATGCGTACGCCACGATATTGATAATTTCGATAGGCATACGTTTCCCCTTGCGTCAGAGTCGATAATTCTAAACCCAGCAAAAGATCATGATTGGATTCCGTACGAATGTTTGATTCGGCCTTTAAATAATATTTATTTTCTTCATAGTGGGGACCGCCTAATACGCCTTGAGGAAACTCATTGACTCCCGATCCGGGAGGGACATCAAACCCAGGCGGAAATAATTCATATTGTTGACTATCAATCACCGATTGCATCCATCCCACTTGGTAGTTAGCGTTGATACTGTGATTGACCGTAATCTTTTTTTCGATACTAATATTTTGCGTCAACATACCGCTTAATAGTTGATCGCTATTACGCGGTAAGGCATTCGACGCGCCAAAAAAGTCGCCACCCTCATTCTCCAACCTCTGCCACTGTATGTGATAGCGATTAATATCACCGCTTAGCGCAATATAAGTGCGCCTCGCTGCATCATTGATAGGCCCTGGCGAGTTCGATAAATCGTTGTAGCTAGGAAATGGTGAATTTTGTAAGACATCGTTACCCGCAGTCACCCGTCCACCGTCGTTAGTATCCTGAGAAAAACTTACGTTGATTCCCGTTTCGCGGCTACCCCATTGATACTGGCCGCCGATGATTGTCCTCGACTGGTCAGATACTTGGGTAAAGGCATGTCCGCTGGACTTGCGGGTTATAATATTTAATACACCCAAGGACGCAAATTCACCATAAATCGCTGAACCTGGCCCGCGAATCATTTCTATTCTATCGACCAATTCGATGGGTAATGACAACGGAAGCGCTACTGCGTGCAAGGTCGCGTTAAATGCCGTACCATCCAAAAGAATCTTTATCTTGCTCGATACTCGAACTCGACCAACACCACGGACTATAACAAACACTTGACCCACGTTGTCCGTCGTCACTTCAATACCAGGCACATACGTTAAAGCATCGAGCACCGTGCGGACACCGCGGGCACGTAAGTCCTTACCATGCAAAACGGATACGATGCCAGGTACAAAATCTATATTCATCTTCGTATGTGTAGCGATTTCGGTTTCTTCATCTAGCACGTCCAGCAATTCTTGCATAGCGAGATCGGGACTGACTTGCTTAGTACTATTTTTACTGGCGATCTGAATATTTTCCCCATCTTGGTTAGGACTAAGTTCTCTGGTGGTAGCCAGTGCGGAATGGGTGACCGAACACAGTAAGATCATAGCGATAAATAAAACAGGCACAGCTGGGCTCAACTTCGCGAAAGTCATGGTATCCCGACCTTAGTTTATTATTGTTATCTTACAACTGCTCAGCCCAATCTTGTTTGGTCGAACCGTATCGAACCGAGTAGTCATTTTTCTGTGACCCGTACATAGGGCGTAGGGTCTTTTTATAATCGATCTAGATCTTTAGTATACGCCTTGCGTGCAATTTTTCGATAATTATATTTTGTAACGACTCACTCAATCCCTGTAAGGCTTTATCTCTGCTTTCTTTCGTTACGGGGTAACTGCTCAGGCCGTCCCGGTAGAGCTTCAGAAACTCGATGAGCACTTACTAGTCACTTTGGTGATGAGGTGATGAGGTGATGAGGTGATAGGGTGAGTAGTGACTTATTTTAATGATATAACATCGACTTAATGCGCTTCGCTGCCTGCCCATAGTTTGTCTTGTCGATGGGTATTACGTCGATACTCCCAGCCCATGAGCATCGACCGAGTGAGCATGAATAGTACAAATGCCAACCACAGTCCGTGATTGGCCCAAGCTGAAAAAAGATAACTGGCGGGCACAAAGACTAAAAAAGTCGCCACAAGCATGATATTTCGCATAGATTTTGCCCACAAGGCACCAATAAAGGCACCATCGAGTACAAATGCCCAAACACAGATTATGGGTAATATAATCAACCACGGCAGATATTCCTTAGCCGTGTCTTTGACACCGGGTAGGCCGGTCATCAATGCGATAATCTGCTCACCCAATAAGAGATAAACGAGAGAGAATAACAAACTCCCCAAGAATGCCCACTGCATATTGGCCTGCACGGTCTTCACTAACAGGCGTTTGTCTCGGCGTCCGACTGCACGCCCGACCAACGCCTCGGCGGAATGGGCAAATCCATCTAGGCCATGTGCCATCATCAATTGAAAATTTACCAGTATGGCATTCGCAGCGAGAATGATATCGCCAAAAACTGCCCCACGTGCAACCAAATACGCCAGCGCAAACATGAGGCATAGGGTGCGGATAAATATATCCACATTAATGGCAAGGGTACGTCGGATTTGCACTCGATCGAGTACGTCGTGTAAATGCCACTGCCCCGGATGCCTGTTCAAGGTGTATTTTAATAAACCGGCACCTAATCCTAACTGCACATATTCCGCCACGACCGAGGCAAACGCGACTCCGCCGGTACCAAACCCATAATGCACCACCAAGATATAATCTAGGATCATATTGATAAGATTAGCCACCAAAACCAATAACAAAGGAAATCTGGCGTTTTGCATACCAAGAAACCAACCCAGGATGGCATAATTGATCAACGTGGCCGGTGCGCTATAGATACGGATCGTGAAGTAATTTAGTGCATGAGACTCTACGAGTGGCGTGGCGTGAATCAATCGAAACGCAATGCTGGAGATAAACCATTGCAATCCAATCAATAACAGGGCGATCACTAACGCGACTAGTGTAGCGCGTAGCAATATTGCCCGAATTTCATTATTGTCGTCTGCACCCAGGGCCTGTGCCGTCAGCCCCGTGGTACTCATACGCAGAAAGCCAAAACCCCAAAATACAATGCCAAAGATGCTCGCCCCCACCGAAACTGCGCCAATATAATGGGGTGAGTCTAAATGCCCCACCACGGCGGTATCCACAATCCCCAACAGCGGCACAGAAATATTCGCCAGGATCATGGGCACGGCGATACGCCCTATTTGCTGGTGGATGTTGTGGGTCATGGAATCATTGCGCCTGAAATCATTGCTCCTGAAATCATTGTCTGCGCAATTTTTGATCCGAAATTGCAATCTATGGTTCGTCTTCGCGCTAAAGGCAGAGTATTTACCAAGTTTATTTTATTTCCGCTAATAGTGAAGCGAGTTCATATAAGCCAATGGCTTCAACATCTTTATTAATCGGGTAGCGTTCTTGCCCGGCATAAACAACGAAGCATTTGTCAGCTTGCAAGTCCTTATGGGCATGGTAAAACCCCTTACCCAAATTTGTTCTAAGTCCCTTTTTGATCTCAATTAGCCACATACCGTGATTTCCACCTAACTCAAGCACTAGATCAATCTCCGCACCTGCTGCAGTACGGTAAAAGTTTTTTGTGGCATGCTCAGGTGCAGCGATCAATAATGTCTCTATGACGAAACCTTCCCAACTCGTTCCGACAACAGGATGGCCAAAGAGGCCGTCTAAATCTGTGATTCCCAGTAAGGCGTGCAATAGACCACTATCACGGACATACACCTTGGGAGATTTCACCAGACGTTTACCTAAATTATTTTGATAGGGAGGCAGACGGCGTAGTAGTAGCAAATCAACCAATAAATCAATGTAACTCGTAATCGTGTGTGAACTTAACGAAAGACTCATCGCCAAACGAGAGGCGTTCAGTAGTGTTCCTTGAGAATGGGCCAACATTATCCACAGGCGCTCAAGTGTTTCTGCTGGAATGCGAATACCAAATTGCGGTATGTCTCTTTCCAGATAAGTGCGAATGAAATTACGTCTAAAGCGCAGACTATTGACGTCATTTTTTGCCAAATAACTGTCAGGAAAACCGCCACGTAACCAAAGACGATCACGGCTGGTAACATCATCCTCTATTTCCAACACATCGAGTGGTTGCATATCAATGTACTCAATCCTACCCGCAAGGCTTTCTCCCGATTGACGTAACAGTTCAATGGAGGCAGAACCGAGAATGAGGAAACGTTTCGTCCTGATACCCCGTCGGCGACCTTTATCTATTAAACCACGCAACGTTTGAAATAGTTGTGGAACTCTATGAATTTCATCAAGTATGACCAGTTTGTCCTCATGCATCGCCAAGAAGCGCTCTGCATCAGTCAGCTTATCTCTGTCACTGATTGATTCAAGGTCGAGGTAGACGGAAGGATATTTTTTTGCGATTTCCAACGCTAGCGTGGTCTTGCCCACCTGGCGTGGCCCAATCAGCGCCACCGCAGCTTGTCGCTCCAGGGCTTGCTCGACGGTGAAGGCTATATGGCGATCTATCATCCTTGTAATTTATAGGTATAACTTCAAATTTGCAAGGATAAATAAAGGCGTTGTGTTCAACAATGCGGAGGTTCTAGGTGCACAATCACGGCGATATGCCTATTTGGAGGTGGATGTTGTGGGTCATGTAGAGATGATATGACGTCAGGCATAAAAAAAGCGGCCGATGGCCGCTTTTTCTCGCCCAGAAAATATCGCTTACATCAGACGCCCGGGGGAATAGTAGTTGATCCTTTGACTGCTATCTCATCGGCAACCAATTCCATAGTGTCTATATCATAGGTTCCCGCCGCCTCGGCCTTAGCACCATCTACCACGGTAGAGACATCTAAGACGGGGATCACGTTCGCAACCGATACGACAACACCTTCGATAGTCACGGTATTCGCCGCTACATCCGAGCTAGAGACCATTCCCTTAACCGCGCTTCTGATCACTTCGGACGCTTTTTTGATGACGATAAGAGTAGCCATCATGGCACCCGCGTCGTCTTTCTTGAAGTTGATCGCGACCAAATCACCGGCGATAATATCGACTAACATCGGAGAGGTCGGCATCACGTCCATCGCCATTGCCGCCATTGTCGGGGCTACTTCGGGTCGATCAGAGACGATCATGGTCATGCCGGTAACCGTGATCAACTGTCCCATAACGGTCAAGCTCTTGCTATCAACCGCTTCTACTGCCCCCTTAATCTTGCCCTTAGCAATCTGGGGGACTTCCATCTCATTTTCGAGCTCGATCTCTTCGGCGATTAGATCACCGGTAGTAGCATCAAAATAACCTTCGACTTCTAACATGGCACCGATTACGATATCGCCGACAACACCATTTTCGAATTTAGTGGTATCAGTGATAACAACCGTCTGATTGTCTTGCCCATCTTTCGGCATCATCGTGAAACTATTGTCGACAACGTCACCAGTGACTTCGCCTTTGACTTCATCTTCACTATCGTTTTCATCGTCGTCGATTTCTTCCACCTCAACCTTATTCGCGGTTAAGCTGCAGGTTTGGTTAGGATCAAGCGTGTCTGCAGTCGATTTAACTTCGACCATGAGACCCTCAACCAACTCTTCCACCGAGTTTAAATCTTCCAGCTTGGTCTCGGCGTTGACGGCGATCGTGCAACCACTCAGATCAAACGTCGCATTGTCGGCATCAGCAATAACGAGATTGGCAATCAGACCCTTGATCTCGATCTCATTCTCATCTGATTTGCCTTCGATGTGTTTTGCCAAAATGCTACCATCGTCCTGAAAAAAGCCACTGACTTCAACAAATTCGCCTACTTTGATATCGGTCGATGCGGTTAAACCGTCACTATATATGGTCATATCATCAACGATTACCGTTTGCCCCATAACCACCATTGAGTTATCGGCGTCAAACGAGACCGCAGTCACCATACCTTCGACGTCAGAATCATATTCAACAATCTGCGCCGTTCCGGTAGTACCATCGGCCTTACCGGTGATAGTGACGACATTTCCCGGAGCCAACGAGGTCTCGCTGTCGTTGACGATTTTCGCATTCGTGGCATCAAAAGTGACTGCACTACTGCCGTTAGCTATGGTGACTTCACTTGCAGAGACCGCTAACAATGTACCTTTATAGGTTGCAGTGTTTGTTCCGGTCGTAGGCGTATCTGAACCTCCGCTGCAACCTGCGATGGCTAGTGTCCCAGTCAAGGCCACTGCGGCCCAATATTTATTACTCATTTTGTATACTCCTCATAATATTGGTTTCGAATAATACGTCCACCAAATATTTGTTAACTAAACTCGTGATCTTCAGGATCTATAGTATCAACGCTACCGCAGCTAGAATGGTTCCATTTTTTGTCACTTATTGATCAATCATGTCAGTATCTGACCAGCAATACTTAGCTGATACTCATTAATATAAAAAGTATCAACCAGTTATAGCTGTGTTCAATACGCACATTAGCTATTTCCATTGTCGTCATCTGCACCATCGTCGTCTTCGTTTTCATTCTCGTCTTCCAGCTCAAGCTTTTGCGCGGTAACCGTGCAAGTATCATTGCTGCCGACAAATTTCGCCCGGGTGGATTCCACTTCGACCTTGGCGCCCTCAGTCAAGTCGGCGATCGAGTTCATATCATCTAATTTTGTATTGGCATCCACGATAATATTGCAGGCGGCTATATTAAAGGTCGCAGTATCACCACTGATGACCACATTGGTGGCGAAGCCCTTAATCTCGATTTCGTTCGTATCAGACTTTCTTTCCATATACTTTGCTAAAATAGTCCCGTCACTCTGGAAGATCCCACTGACCTCGACGCTCGGCAGATTTTGCGTATCCACGATAATATCACTAGCGTGGGTCAAATCGTCACCGTAGACCGTCGTGGAGTCGACCACGACCGTTTGACCCATGACATTCATCGAACCGGTATCATCTGCAGCGATAGTATTGGAGATCACGAAGCCTTCGATCTCAGAATCGTACGTAATCGTATCGGCCTGACCTGAACTACCATCGTGTGTGCCCTGTATCGTGACTACCTTGCCATTGGAAAGGCTATTTTCACCGTCGTTCACTATTTGTGCACCAGCGGTATTAAACGCGAGCGCGCCTTTACCCGTATTAAGGGTGAGTGATTGCCCCGGATTTATATTCGAAATTGTGCCAGAGTATTTAGTACTGCCGTTAGACCCTGAATCACTACTACAGCCCGCGATGGTAATGGTTCCCACTAGGGCGACTATAGCTAAATATCGAATTTCCATGATTAAACTCTCCTAAATAAAATTAGCGCCTAAATTAAAGCTGCGGCGACTTCCTCGACCACAATCAATGTGATCTCCCTGTAGTGTTAACGTTACAAAACTGACAAGGGTTCCCCATTTTAAGCCATTATCACTATTTTCGTATTACACTGCTGCAGATCCGTGAGCAATAGTATCAGCATCCCTGAGTTTTTATTGATTCGCTTCATACTTGTGAATATTAAGTCTTTTTAAGGCTTTGAAATGTTTGATGTTACTGGTACACAATATTTTCCCGTTGTTTAATACCGTGGCGGCAATTAGAGTAGAAACCTCTTGTAATACCAAATTGAACGATTTTTAGCCGAGATGATAGGGCAGAGAGTTAGCAAATTAGTCGACGTTAAGGATCTCACCTACTTACAATCCGCACGTATGATCTTAGTTTTTAGAAAGTGGATAAGTCTATTCCAATGTTTCCCGTCATTTAAAACTGTCAATAACATCTTCATAAAAACTATCGACTGGCGCATTATATTTTAGTGAGTGTATATTTATTAAATCATTTTCTAGAAGTGAATCTAGCTGCCAACCATCAGTTTGACGCGTATAACCATCAACAGCTATCCTTTCCTGTGATGCAAGAATATATTCATTGACTGTTTTAATACTTTGCTAGGAGACCAGCTTCTCAAGTCTATCTTTTTTCTCCGTCGATTTTGATAATATTTCCACAAGCACTGTTGGCTCGGTCTGATATAGCGATTCAGGATCAACAGAATTAAAAACGACCATCACATCGGGGTAATAAAAAACATCATTAGACGGTCGTGTTGAACCACTCAATTTACGTACAAACTGTATGGCCGAGACACGAATTTCTTTATCGGTCGCCGGCGGATCAAAGTTGAAAAGTGTTTTAATATTTCGACACATACTTAAACTCCTATTTCTGCGGTTTGAGTAGAACGTTCGTCAGGGCCAGGTCTTGTATTTTGCTTTCTTGTTATCCTCTTGCCGAACGATTCAACTAATCCGCGAGTAACGTAATTCAAAATAATTGCCTTAAAAGCGTCGCTTACCCCCCTTAATAGGGTATTATCAAGCTAAATCAGGCACGTGTATCACAACGTGTACTACAGGGTGGGCATAATGTACCTACCCTCAAAATAATAAGTTGTATCCCAAAAACGATGTGCAATATACGAAAAGCATTACCACTAGCTGACATTGCAAAATTTTATGATAATTCATCATACAGCCACCCATTTGTCTCTGTAGCAATGCTGAAAAACGGGCAACTGCAGAAACAGATAGAATTTTTACCCTACTGGGAGAATGAAATACTTGCGGATTATCTATGATTAGAAAATTAATGGAATTTAGGCAGCAATATAGTATCGTTGACTTGCCCTAATAGCTTGCAACCCATTTTCTCTAATCGGGCACTATAGAATTTAAGCGCACTCGGTGTCCCCAATTTCAATTTTTCAATTTTCTGTGGGATTATTTTTTTATAAGGATCAGAATTTTTTCATTGTTCCAGTTACCAATTTCTATTTTCCTGTTTATTGGGTAAACAAAACTGCTGAAACAATATTGATCTTTAACCTCATCAAATGCTTCATCAAAAAGGCTTTCGTGGGCCCTATTATCATCGTAGATATCTTCGATAATAAATATGCCTCCTTCCTTTAGGAAGGGGGTAACACACCTGAGTATCCTGGCCTGATCTTTGACCTCGTGGGTAGAATCGTCAATAATAATATCGAACAGTACATTTGTCTTTTGCAGCGCCAGTTGAATCTCATCTTTTGTTCGAACATCAATAAAATTGATTTCAGTATTTTTAAGCTTCATTGCGCGCGTATTATTTAGGTACTCTTTGTCGTATTCGAATCCGTAAAGGTGAGCTTTGGAAAAATAGTTTCTGAATGTTTTTAAACCAGACCCTTATAAATACCTATTTCAGCAAAATTAATCATTTTATTTCGGTAGGGAGCAAATAGAAAATCATAAATGGGAGTATATCCATGTCTGTGATTTATTACGCCAGGAGCAAAGGTATTTAATGGGCTTTTATCTGTCTGCATACGACCGCCGATCGCACACATGTCAGTAGTGCAATAGTTACTATCAAACTTGATTCGGTTAATCTTCCCGGGTTTGTTTGCAAAGCTCTGAAAAGTTCGAAGATATGATCTCAGTCCCATGGTTCTACATTCCTTAATTGGCTATTAGGGGTTGCTATTAGGTGTATTAGGGGTCAATTCTATTGTATAACTTTCTCGCTATCCAGGACGAAACGCCATTCTTGCCCGAGATCAAATACTATAACTTCCGCTACATAAAAACTCCGAATATCGATGTATTGCTTATGATTCATACGCTGGACATTTTTCAGTATGCTTTTATTGTTTTACTTTGCAACGTCCCCTTTGTCCTATGTATGTGCGCATTTAATCTTAAGATAAGTACTTCTACTTATGCAGACAACAAAGATATTGGAAAAATAGCCCGTTTATAAACGGGCACTAGCCACTAGCTATACCGAGCCTGAGCCGCAGCTACCGCAACACCTTTTTCAATCTTGGCGCCCATACGACCCAGCACCGTATCCATGGCGGCCAAGCAATACAATACGTTTTTACTGTTGCTGGCGGCTCCCATCAAGCCTATCCGCCAGACTTTACCTGCAAGCGCGCCCAGACCCGCACCGATCTCTAGGTTAAATTCCTCAAGCAATGCCTTGCGGACTTGTGCTTCATCAATGCCCGCAGGGATCTCGACCGCATTGAGTTGTGGCAAGCGGTCTTTTTCGGCCACGATTAGCCGCAAACCCATGGCCTCAAATCCTGCGCGCAAGGCGTGATGATTGTTGGCGTGACGATGCCAGGCATTTTCGAGACCTTCTTCTTCGACCATAACCAAGGCTTCATGCAACGCGTACAGTGCATTGATTGGGGCTGTGTGATGATAGCTACGCTTAGCGGCTTGCCCCCAATATCCCATCACCAAATTCAAATCCAGAAACCAACTCTGTACCGGGTGTTTGCGATTCTTAATTTTTTCTACTGCGGCTGGGCTAAAACTAACCGGCGACAAACCTGGCGTACAGGACAGGCATTTTTGCGTACCCGAATAGATCGCATCGATGCCCCATTCGTCCACTTTGAGCGGTGAGCCTGCCAAGGAAGTCACGGCATCGACAATGCTGAGGCAATCATTTTCATGGGCCAGTTTGCACAAGGCCATCGCGTCCGATTGCACGCCGGTAGAGGTCTCGGCATGCACAAAAGCCAAAATTTTTGCGTCGGGATGTTGCTTTAATGTAGCCGCCACTTTATCCAGGTCTATGCATTCTCCCCAGGCGTCTTCGACTAAGACTAGCTCACCACCGAGTCGTCTGACGTTTTCTGCCATACGGCCACCAAACACACCATTCTGGCAAACAATAACTTTATCACCGGGCTCCATTAGATTGACAAAGCAGGTTTCCATGCCGGCGGAACCCGGTGCCGAGACAGGAATGGTCAATTCATTTTTAGTTTGAAAGGTGACCTGTAACATCGACTTAATTTGTTCCATCAACTGCACAAACGCCGGATCTAGATGCCCGATCGTCGGTCGCGCCATGGCGCTTAATACTCTGGGGTGTACGTCGGACGGACCCGGACCCATTAAGGTCCGCAGCGGTGGAATAAAAGAGGTAGTAGCCATGACAACTCCGCGGGTTTATCGATAGGGTTCTATATTAATAACAGTAAAAATCACTGCTAATCCGCGCCGAGTATAGCGTTAGAACGAGTATGCTAGCAAGCTGGATCGTCTAATAATTGTATCCAGTGTAGCACCGGAACTTCAGCCTTCGCGGTTAAATGCAGCAGACAACCAATGTTGGCCGTGGCAATGAAATCGGGATTATGTCGTTGTAGATGGTGCAGTTTGTTGACCCGCAAATTGTCGGCAATCGCAGGGTTGAAAATCGAGTAACTGCCCGCTGAACCACAACAAATTTGCGTTTGCTCTACCTGCATCAATTGATATCCGACCTCTAACAGTAGGGATTTTACATTATTAGGCAACTTCAACCCGTGCTGTTGTGTGCAAGGTGCATGATAGGCAATACGCTTTTTTTTCTTATGGATTTGCATATTGGACAAATCTTCTTTTTCTAAGATTTGCACAATATCTAGAACTTGCATCGAAATCTGTCGTGCCTTGTCTAGATAGACCTTGTCTGCGCTCAAAAGCTGTGCATAATCTTGCAACATCAAAGTACAACCGCTAGCCGTCATGACAATGGCCTCGATCCCTGACTCTACATGTGGCCAGCAAATATCGATATTGGCCTTGATACGTTTTAACGCCGCTTGCCGATAATCAAGATGAAACTCGATTGCGCCACAACACTCGATCTGTGTCTCGGTAACCACCGATATACCGATGCTGTCCATCACCCGGGCGAAAGAGATATCGATGTCGGGTACTACACCAGATTGAACACAGCCTTGTAATAACAGGATCTTACGATCATGACGGTTGCGTGGCCACACTCTTTTTTTCTCGGAGGAAATCTGCGGCATATCGATTTGATTACGCACGGTTGACGGTAGCAAAAATCGAAATATCCTCGCGATCGGCAATAATTTTTTTATTATTTTTTGGCGTGGTAATAATTTTACCACCAACCACCGCCGTAACCGATCGCCGAGCGAACGACGCACCTTTTTATTAATCTCGTGTCTACCGATCTCTAATAAACGACCATATTCAACGCCCGAGGGACAGGCTGTCTCACAGGCACGGCACAATAGACAACGATCCAGGTGCGTCTGCGTCAGGGTCGATACCTTCGCACCTTCCAATAATTCCTTGATCAAATAGATGCGTCCACGGGGTCCGTCTAACTCATCATTAAATATCTGGTAGGTTGGACACGCCGCTGTGCAAAATCCACAATGTACGCAGCGACGCAAGATTTCGTCGGCTTCTTGTCCTTGTGCGGTTTGCAATAAAGAAGTGCTGAGCTTAGTCTGCATTATGGTTAGCTAGGGGTATTTTCCATGTTATCAGGATAATAACGATTACGATTTAAAATCCTATGCGGATCGAATGCGGCTTTAATTCGGTGCTGGTACTTTTGTAGCGTCGGTGCCAAAGGATGGAATACCGACACAGATGGCAACGAATATTTACCCGCCCGAAACAGGGTCGCATGACCGCCCTCGTTTTCAATGGCATCTCGAATTTTACTCGCAGGCTCATTACTTTTTAACCAACGCTGGCCACCGCACCAATCGAGCAGGGTATTTCCGGGTATATCCAGGGCTAGCGTTGCTGGCGCAAGCGAAAGTCGCCACAAGGGTACTTGCCCGGATAGGCTTTCTTCGAAAAAATAATGCGATTGATTATTTAGCGTTTGCCAAAATTCTGCACCCTGCGTCAACGACTCCCCGGCAATCTTGCGCTGGGCATCGGCAACTGCAGCTTCGTTACCGGACAGACGCATGACAACTGCCTCTCCATCGTAACACAGGGCACTCAACGGTAGTGGTTTACAGACCCGCGCAGACATAATATCGAGTGCCTCATGGTAGGCCGCTGGCATAGCTAAGGTCACTTCACAGGGCGGTTTCGGCAACACCTTTATGGATAGCTCTAACAGTATACCGAGCGTACCCATTGCACCTGCCATAAGACGGGTAATGTCATAACCTGCTACATTTTTTATTACCCGCCCACCAAACTGTAGCAATTGCGCCTTACCGTTAATCACTTTACAGCCCAACAAATTGTCCCTGACGGAGCCAAGAAAGGGCCGCGCAGGGCCTGCCAGACCACTCGCGACAACGCCTCCCACGGTTGATTGCGCACCAAACAAGGGTGGCTCAAATGGTAACATTTGCCCATTCTCTTCTAATATGGCCTGTAATGTCGTCAGGCGGGTACCGGCACGCACGGTCACCACTAGCTCGCTCGGTTCATATTCGACGATGCCATGGTAGGCACACATATTTAGTGTCTCTGCTGCGTCGTCCGCGCTACGATTACGGGAAGTTTCTCCACGGTCGCCGTATAAAAAACGTTTTGTTTCACCCCCTATTATACGTAACGGTATCTGGTCAGTAATGGTCTGTTTTACACGCGCAATCAGGTCGTCACAAAACGAATCAGAATGTCTTGTCACTTAAAAGCGTTCCAGTTCAGGAAAACTTATTTTCCCTTGATGCACATGCATCGCACCAAATTCGGCACAACGTTGCAGCGTGGGAATGGCCTTTTCAGGATTTAGAATTCGCTTAGGATCCAGGGCCGCCTTTAAGGCATGAAATTGTTCTATCTCGAACGTGGAAAATTGTACGCACATTTGATCCAACTTCTCCATACCTACCCCATGTTCACCCGTAATTGTGCCACCCACATCTATACAGGCCTGTAATATCTCGGCACCAAAGGATTCGGTCTTCTCAAGCTGCATCGGTATATTCGCATCGTATAAGATTAAAGGATGTAGGTTGCCATCACCGGCGTGAAAGACATTGGCAACTGCAAGTTGGTATTTATCAGATAGTGCAGAAATTCGGGTTAACACCTCGGCCAATCGGTGCCTGGGAATCGTGCCGTCCATGCAATAATAATCCGGTGATATGCGCCCCACCGCAGGAAACGCAGCCTTTCGTCCCTGCCAGTACAGGCGTGCCTCTGCTTCATCTAACGCGATTCTGACCTCGCTCGCACCACCGTCGTGAAGTAACTGCGCCACCGTGTCGGCCATCGCATCAACCTCCGCAAGTGTACCGTCCAGCTCACAGATCAGTATGGCGGCGGCGTCAATCGGATAACCCGCATGCACATAGGCCTCGGCAGCGCGAATCGCCGCATTGTCCATCATTTCTAGCCCTGCGGGTATAATGCCTGAGGCAATAATATCACTCACTGTCTGACCGGCTGGCGCAAGCTCGGAAAAACTGGCCAAAATCACCTTGCGATGTTCGGGTATAGGTAATAATTTGACCGTGACCTCCACAATAATACCCAAGAGACCCTCTGAACCCGTCAATATAGCCAAGAGATCATAACCCGCGCTATCATATCCCGCCCCACCTAGAACCAGCAATTCGCCTTCGGCGCTGACCACCTTTATCTGTATGATATTCTGCAAGGTCAGTCCATATTTTAGACAGTGCACACCGCCAGAATTTTCGGCCACATTGCCACCGATAGTGCAGGCAATTTGTGAGGATGGGTCGGGCGCATAAAATAGCCCTAAGGGAGCCACCGCTTCACTGATGGCTAGGTTGCGCACACCCGGTTGTACACAAGCACAGCGATTGGCCTGATCGACACTGATTATCTGATCAAACTTGGCCAAACTGAGCACGATCCCCTGTCGATGAGGCAAGGCCCCGCCGGATAAGCCCGTACCTGCGCCACGCGCTACAATGGGCACTGCTAATTCGTGGCACAGACGCACGATGTCGCACACTTGTGTGACCGTATCGGGCAAGACCACTGCCCACGGTAATGCACGATAGGCCGATAAACCATCACACTCGTAGGCCGCCATGCCTTCAGGCGAGTTAATCAACCCTTGATGCGGCAATAGGCGTTGTAAGCGCTTAATAAATTGGTGTTTTGAAACGTACTCTGACATGTCAATGTTGCATGATTAATCTAGGTTTAAATTTGATAAAGCATACACAGATGCCAATGAAAAACCTAGTGCTGCCCTTGAAGTCCACTCATATTTGCGAATACTGCTAGATTGTGCCCGTCCACAAACGAGTATATTTCTTCAAGATCAAGGCGTACCGATTTTTTAAAGCGCAGCATATTAGTGTTTCTTAATCTGTGTCTCTTTACAGATTTAGAAAGACTTATCTTAAGATACTAAATATGTGAGCATTTAATCTTAAGATAAGTACTTCTAGCTCTGCAGACAACGCAGATCAAGAATTACTAAA